>CAJWZC010000007.1 GCA_913049915.1 uncultured Colwellia sp. | reverse complement strand
ATCAAGAGATGTTGGACTGGGTGAAAGATATTGCCAAGTTTAGCGATAATACTTATGGTGCTAGACGTATTCAAAAAACCTTAAATGCCCTAAGTTTCCCCGTGAGCATAAGAAAAGCCGGACAGTTAATGAAAGAGGCAAACGTTTGGGTACGCTATAAGAAAAAATATAAAGCTACAACAAACAGTGAACACAACAAGCTAGTGTACACGAACGAGCTTGAGCAAGACTATACTGTTCAGCAGCCTAATCAAGCCTGGGTACAAGATATTACCTACATATGGACTTCAGAAGGCTGGTTATATTTGGCGATAGTTATCGACTTATATTCTCGAAAGGTTGCTTCGTAGGATAAATCGAATGTCTCTGAAGGTAAGTAGTTGTATTATTGATTAAAATGGCGCTGAATATCAATATACAGCGCCAATAATCATCTTACTAAGCAGCAGTAATTAATATTGATGCAAAGCATAACCACCAGTCAAATGACCTACATTTTCAAAACCTAAACGACTTAATGCTTTCGCCGCCAAGTGAGAGCGACTACCACTTCGACAAACCAATACCAGCGCTTGTTTTTTATCTTGCTGATGCTCTTGTACAAATTGTACTAGTCGAGTTAAGGGGACATTGCGGGTGAATTTTTTATCGTGTTGTAGTGCATATTCGTGTGGTTCACGAATATCAATCAATTTTATTGTGCTCGATTTTTTTACCGCCGCGGTTAGGCTATCACTATTATATTCATGTACAAAAATTTTCTGACAAGTATCGCCTAAACTACTATTAAGCGCGCCACACATAATTTCACTACCAGACTCGTCGATAATCTTTTTATCCATGATACATTTTTTCAGTGAAAAATTTTCAATGGTTATCTCGTTGTTAATGACTTGACTGAGTAATAAATTTCTAGTCATTTCTGTTGCTATAGAGGTAGTAAATTCGTTGTGATAATCATGACTAGGACAGATAAGACTATCTTTTCCGATAAGCGCTGTTAATAACTGTAAGCTTGAATACATATCCTTAGCACTGCTGGTTGAAAAGTTTGTTCGGCCAAGGCTGTCCATTAAAATAAGATCACCACAAAAAGCATAGTGTACCTGTAATTTATCTGCTGAATCAGTGACTGGTTCGCACAATAACAAGCTGAGGCTATCGTCAGTATGTCCTGGTGTTGTCACTTTAACTAACCACTTATTTCCTATGGTTATGTAGTAATATTCTTGACCATCAATATTTGTTGTTTGCGTATTAACTGGCCAGCCAAGTGAGTTAGACTCTTGCTCAGCTAGGTACTCTTTTGTAATACTTTTACGACAAGACTCATGGTCTGCATGGCCATGGGTGTCAATAATAGCTACTAAATCAAGGCCTCGACAAGCGAGTAATGTTTGCAGACGTTCAGTCACTTCTGGTAATGGGTCAATAAATACCGCCGTTTGAGTTTCTTTGTCTACATATAACCAACTACAACTACCACCAACTTTAAATTGTACAAGACCATCTAGCTCAGTTTTATCGGTAATACTTTTTGTGTCTATGGCATTTACTGCCATGCTATTTGTATCAATAGTTAAGCAGCTCTTTACTAATGCTTGGGCAGCTGAAACTATTCGGCTACAGGCAATGTCAATTTCTACTTGTGTCATTGCAGGCCCAAAGGACATTCTAATAGCTGATTTACTTTGCCAATCAGGGAGTCCCATAGCGTCTAAAACGAAACTACCTGTTACTTTAGAACTACAAGCTGAACCTGAACTAACGCGTACATTGGCAGCGTCAAATAAATCCATTATCTCTTTAGAGCTAAAACCAGGGATAGAAAAATTAATAGTGGTTGCTACTGAGTTTTTAAAACTATGATTAAAAATAATTTCAGGGAACGATTTTGTCAATGCAGCCACTATTTGTTGGCGAAATAAGTGTAAAGTTTCTACTGGAGTAAAGCTAGATTCACTTTCACCCAATAACATACTAAATATTACACTTAATGCAGCTAAACCTGGTAAGTTTTCGGTACCAGAACGTAGACCATTTTCTTGACCACCACCAGCAATAATAGGGGTAAGAGGTGTATTTTCTTTAACGTACATAAAACCAATACCTTTAGGGGCATAAAGTTTGTGTCCACTAAAAGGGGCATAGTTAATAGTAGTTTGTGCTAAGTCTACATTTGTTTTACCTAACGCTTGCACGCAATCTACCATCCATGATGTGCTCGGGTTGTTGGATCGTATGATTTCGTCTAATAGGTTTATGTCTTGGTAAACGCCAGTTTCATTGTTAACGGCCATGGTGCAAATCATCAAGGCATTTGGTACTTCTTTAGCGATGAAGGCCATATCAAGTTGGCCCATTGAATCTACCGGAATTGCTTTCACTTCGGCGTTTATTTCAAGAATTTCATTCCAGTGCTTAAGTGACTCTGGAACGGCTTTATGTTCAGTTGCACCATATAGAAGGCAATAGTCTCTAGTATTATTAGCGGTAATAGCAAGTGTTTTTTTAGCATGCAGTAATGCCGACAAAATAGCCGTTTGAATACCTTCAGTGGCGCCGCTAGTAAATATAATTTCACCTACTCCAGCACCGATAATATCTTTAGCTTGTTGCCTAGTTTTATCTATTATTTGTTTGGCCTGAAGGCCGGTAATATGGCTACTGCTCGGGTTACCAAAAAGTGTTTCCATAGTCGCTAAAGCTGCATCGGCTGCTTGCGGTAAAACTTGCGTGGTAGCGTTAGCATCTAGATAAATTAAACTAAGTGGCTGTGTTATGTTTTTAGTTAATAGACTCATGACGTTCTCTCAAGTTATATTGTTAATGTTTCCTAAAAAAGGCTAGTAATTAACAATGCTGTACATAAGTTAATTATTTCATGGTCTCGACGGTTTTGTTTTGCGTATTGGCTTGAAAAATTACAGGGAGATAGTTTTTAATTTCTGAATTAGTTTGTTTGTTGAAACCATAATTCAATAGATTAAATGGGCGACTTAATCTATTGAATTATTTAATTATGCCATAATAATATAGGGAACACTTTTCAGTTATTTATAGCTAAAGCTATATTGTCAAAGCCATTTATTTGTGTGTTGTTTAAATAAGATTATGAGCCGATATTCTCTTACGCTAACTTATTTTTACTTACATAATCCTAACACGCCTGATAATAGTCATTTCATGAAGTCGTAATGACTGAGCAATTATCGATATTGATCAACCTTCTGAACGATCTAAAACAGCTGTAATTCGCTCTCGAACACGATCATCTCGACTTACATCGTGAAGGCTTATAGATATATTTTTTGTTCAGTAGTCAGTTTGATATTTTCTATGAGGGATATCACTATTCTGATTATTGTATAAATTAAGGACCATCATTGATTACGGATGTATGTAAAAATGATGATAGTAGCAAAAAATCAAAGTGAGTTAGTCAATGGTTGGCATTTATTTGCTCGATTACATATTTATCCCACTTATTTATGGAGTTTAGATACATCTTTGTTATTGACTTTAATGTGAATTCTTTAAGTTTGTCTATACTCAAAACAGTAATATCTAAGAATAAAACGACTTAACTCTGATCAAGCTTGATTTGATCGGTCAATTCTACTTATGATATAACTGTTCGGATGTTTATTGTTTACCTTAATGCTGAGTAGTTATATATGTTTTTTAAAATAAAAACTTTAAAAGTTGCCCATAAAGTTATTCTTGGGTTTGCTGTTATTTTGTTGTTATTACTTTGTTCTAGTATTAGCTCTGTTGGTATTTTAAGTGATATTGAACAGGCATCAGCTAAGGTCGATGATTTTGCATTACCGATACAAAAAAATGCGAATACGGTTCAAAAACAGTTATTAAAGCAAGCTAAATCATCGTCTTTTATTTCTACTTCAGCAACGACTCAAGCAATGGAAAAATTGCAATATACGTTCATGGAGCAAGGTGAATTGTTAGTTGAGCAAAAAAATCTGATAGAGAAAATGCTTTATGTATTTCCCAATATTACTAATTTAAATAATTTCAATATATCTTACGATAAATATTCAGATTCGGTTAATGCAATGTTTAGCCATAGGTTAGCAGAAATAAATCAAACTAAAGCGTTCAAAGAACAACAAAAATTATTAGATGATATTCTTTATGAAACGGGTGCTGTACTCGGTGATTTAACCTATTTAGAGGACTTTGATAACCAAGCGCAAGTCGATAGAATTTCGGGCTCTGCTAGCCAAATTGAAGGTTTTGTTTTTAATCTTACTGATGCGATTCAAACTATTTTATCAATTAATACCATTGCTGAAGTTGAAGAATCTCAGGAAACGATTGAATTTGCTATTAGTAATGTTGAGCAATATTCAGCTTTTCTAATTACCTTAGGAAAAGCCTATGACACCAATGGCTTAATTGAGCAGTTTGTTGAGGAGTTTGATCAAGCAAAAAAATATCTTCGAAGTGAAAATAATTTATTCACATTAAAAATAGTACAGCTTGAACGAAGAAATGCATTAAATAAAGCGTTTAAAAATTCAGAATTACACATTAATACCTCAATTCAAACAATAGATGTTTTTTTACAAGGTGTAGATAAAAACTTAACACAATTACAACGTGATATTTCTGACAATGTTGAACAAGGTAATTTAGAAACTCTTCTTATTTTTATGGTGTTATTTATCACTGGTATTGGTATTGCTTTAGCAACAATCAAAGCGATGATCGGACCTTTAAAGAGCATTAATAAAGTATTATCTCAAATAGCTAAAGGAGATTTATCTCGCCAACTAACCGTGAAGTCTGATGATGAATATGGTGAGCTTTCTCGTAATGTAAATTTAGTTGTTGCTGATTTACGTAAACTTATTAGTAATATATCAGATAACACCCATCTACTTAATTACGCGGCAGAACAGTCGAGCGAAAAAATAGTAGAAGTTACTAACTCTTTAGCCTTACAAGAAAAAACTATTGAGCAAGTAACGGTCCAGACCGATGAACTAGGTCAAAGCGCCGATCATATTCTATCAAAAGCAACTAATGCCGAAGATAGAATGATCCGTGCGTTAACACAAAGTAGTGAACTTGAAAAGACAGCTAATACAACAAATGACCGTATGCAAACCTTAGCAACTATGTTGGAAAATACATCAGAGGTGATGATGATACTGCAGCAAGAGTCTACAAATATTAGTGGTATCTTAGAGACTATTCGTAGTATTTCAGATCAAACTAACTTATTAGCATTAAATGCTGCTATTGAGGCTGCTCGCGCTGGTGAAGCTGGAAGAGGTTTTGCTGTTGTTGCAGATGAAGTAAGGTTACTGGCGAGTAGAACACAAGAGTCAGCTACCGAAATTCAGGGTATGATTGAGTCACTACAAAGTCAAACTGAAAAAGCGGTAGTCGATATCAAGCAGGGTAAAGATGAAGCTAATAATTGCCAAGACTATACTGATCAGTTACTACAAACATTATTATTAATTACTGGTGCTATTGAGGAAATGCATGAAATGAGTACTGATATTTCAGAGTCAGCAACACAGCAGAATAGTTTAAGTAATGAAATAAACCATAGCATTAAAGAAGTAGTTTATTTAAGCCAGCAAAGTAGTGAAAAATCTACTTATACATTAACCTATAGCAACCAAGTTGCTGATTTAGCAGCGAAGTTAGACGACTCTATTGGTACCTTTAAAGTCTCCTAATAATATATATCGCTTAACTTTAAACTCTATTTTTCCCTATGTTTTTAATGAGCATGTATGAGACTTTTATTTACTACACTTTGTAGTAGAATTTTTTTAAGCCGGTAATTTAGATGGACTGGTTGAAGGAAGTAGTAAAACTTATAGTATAGCTGTGTTTATTACTATCCAAATGAAAAGCTTTATCATATGATTTATACACAAAAAGTCGTTTGTTCATAATCTTAATATTTACAGTCATAGCTACGAATTAAGGTATACTACAGGTGCCTATTACTACATGTGTAGACTTATATTACGGTGATTATTTTAAGAAGAAAAATTATTGTCTCACAGTTGTTAATTATTATATGTTAACGTAAGTCAATGAAAATAAAATAAAATAAAATCATTTTAAAGACATATTATTAATATTATAAGGTATCAATTAAAATGGATTTTATTGAATTAGCTATTCCAGTGCTGGTTTTTTATTAATGTTTATTATTGGTGCGAATTTAGAAAAATCTGATATAGAAAAAATTAAAGTACAACAAAAGAAACGAGCCTGTAACAAAATCTGTGTAAGTACCGATTTTAAATATAATCAGAAATACGGTCTTCGAATTCAATCATAAAACGATTCAAGGCCGATTTCCAGTTTCTAATCGGCATCGTCTATTTTTTCGATACTTGACTTATCGCTAAGTAAATAACTTTCTTAGCAGAATCATCGTTCGGAAATACCTTCCTGTTTTTAACCGCCTTTCTGATCACACTGTTTAGCGACTCTATCGCGTTCGTTGTGTAAATGGCTTTAGGGATATCATTCGGATAGATAAATATCGTGTTGAGGTTATTCCAATGGCGACGCCAGGAAGCTGTGATACTCGGATATTTATCATCCCAGCGCTTTGCAAACGCCTCTAGTGCCTTTAATGCTTGTTCTTCATTGATGGCTTGGTAAATTGTCTTTAAGTCTTTGGTTACCGCTTTACAGTCATTGTATGGAACAAATTTAAGTGAATTTCTCACCATATGTACGATGCATAATTGTATGTTTGTATTTTCAAAGACGGTGTTAATCGTATCAGGAAAGCCTTTCAAACCATCAACACAAGCAATGAGAATGTCTTGAACGTCTCTATTTTGAGCTCAGTGAGTACATTAAGCCAGAACTTTGCCCCTTCGTTTTCTGAGAACCACATACCCAACAAATCTTTGTGTCCACTGATATCAACCCCTAGCGCAAAATAAACAGCCTTGTTGATAACCTTATTATCCTCTCTTATTTTTATGCGAATACAATTCATATAAACGATAGGATAAACTGGCTCTAACGGTCTTGTTTGCCATTCATCAACTTTTTCAATAACAGCATTAGTTACACGAGAAATTAAGGTGGGTGATACTTCTGCACCATAGAGTTCATCAAACGAATCGACTATATCGCGTGTCGTCATTCCTTTACCGTACAGATATAGGATTTTATCGTCCATTGAGGTGAATCGAGTTTGATTTTTCTTTACAAGTTGAGGCTCGAAACTACCATCGCGGTCGCGTGGTGTGATTAATTCAAACTCTCCGTCCTCGGTCTAACTTTCTTTGAGCTAGAGCCGTTACGGTTATTGGGAGCGACTGACTTTTCATGTTTAGCATAACCAAGGTGTTCGTCTAGCTCTGTATTTAATGCTGCTTCAACAGTGACCTTGGTTAATATAGCTCTAAATTTATCTAAATCTGCGCCTGTTTTGATATTTTTTGCTGCTTCTTTTGCAAAAGCTTCAAGTTCGTTCTGGTTCATGTGTTTTACCTTTCTTTGACCCTAATAGGGTAACTGGAGAAAAGTACTTACACAAAATTAGTTACAGGCCCGAAAATAGTTATGATAATACCTAAAGAGAAGCGATTTACTTTATTATTCGATATTTTAATAGGCTAGAAAGGTAGCAACTGGTTTGTCATTATTACTTGTAGTCATCTTGGGTAGCATAGTTACTGACTCTAATCTTTATTCTGGACATAAAAAAAGACCTTAACAAATAAATGTTAAGGTCTTTTTACGAACTATTTAAGTTTAATTATAAAAATTAAGCTTTAGTAATTACGTCAACTAATTTCCAGTTTTTAGACTTAGAAATTGGCGCAACTTCAGTAATAGTTACTAAGTCACCTTCGTTACATACGTTAGTTTCATCATGTGCTTTCAACTTAGTTGAACGCGTCATGTATTTACCGTACATAGGGTGTTTAACACGACGTTCAATCAAAACAACGATAGACTTATCCATTTTGTTACTGATTACGACGCCTTGTAGTGTGCGGATTTTAGTTTCGCTCATTACTTACCTGCCTTTTCAGTTATGATAGTCTTAACACGTGCGATATTGCGACGTACGATTCTTAGCAAATGAGTTTGTGCTAATTGACCAGTACTTGCTTGCATGCGGTAGTTAAACTGCTCGCGAAGAAGTTCTAGTAATTCAGCGTTAAGCTCTTCAATGCTTTTTGCTTTAAGTTCACTAACTTTCATTACAATGCCGTCCTAGTTACGAAGGAAGTTTTGAATGGTAGTTTAGAAGCGGCTAAAGCAAAAGCTTCACGCGCGATCTCTTCAGAAACACCTTCCATTTCATAAAGAACACGGCCAGGAAGAATTTGGCAAACCCAATATTCTACTGAACCCTTACCTTTACCCATACGAACCTCAAGAGGTTTTTTAGTAATTGGCTTATCAGGGAATACGCGTATCCAGATTTTACCTTGACGTTTCACATGACGAGTCATGGCACGACGAGCGGCTTCAATTTGGCGTGCAGTCATACGACCACGTTCCATTGATTTCAAACCGAAAGTACCGAAGCTAACTGAACTACCGACGTGTGCAAGACCACGGTTGCGCATTTTAAATTGCTTACGGAATTTAGTACGTTTTGGTTGTAACATAACTTAGCTCCTACTTAGGCTTGCGGTTGGTTTTTCTTTTAGGTTTAGCCGCTGGTTCTTCTGCCTTAAGTGGCATTTTCCCAATTACTTCACCTTTGAAAATCCAAACTTTGATACCAATAACACCGTAAGTAGTGTTACCACGCGCAATTGCGTAGTCAATATCAGCACGTAGAGTATGTAAAGGTACACGACCTTCACGATACCATTCTGCACGAGCGATATCAGCGCCGCCTAAACGACCACTAACTTGTACTTTGATGCCTTTGGCGCCTAAACGCATTGCATTTTGAACTGCACGCTTCATAGCGCGACGGAACATAACACGACGTTCTAATTGACTAGCAATGCTGTCTGCAACTAGCTGCGCATCCATTTCTGGCTTACGTACTTCAGCTATGTTGATTTGAGCAGGAACACCAGCAATTTTAGAAACTGCTAAACGTAGTTTCTCAACATCTTCGCCTTTCTTACCGATAACAACACCTGGACGAGCCGTGTGAATTGTTACGCGGATAGATTTAGCTGGACGTTCGATTACCACTTTTGAAAGTGATGCACGTTTAAGCTTTTCTTTTAAAAATTCGCGAACCTTATGGTCGCCGTCTAAATTGCTAGCAAAATCTTTATTGCTTGCAAACCAAGTAGACGCGAAAGGTTTCGTGATACCTAAGCGAATACCGTTAGGATGAACTTTTTGACCCATACTAATATACTCCTAAGAATCAGACACGATCACAGTGATGTGACTAGTGCGCTTGATGATGCGATCGGCTCGGCCTTTCGCACGTGGCATAATACGTTTCATTGTTGGACCATCGTCAATCAAAATTGTTTTAACGAATAATTCATCAATATCTGCACCTTCGTTATGCTCAGCATTTGCGATAGCAGAGTTAAGTACTTTTTTAACTAATTCAGCAGCTTTTTTGTTGCTAAAAGTTAGAATTTCAAGTGCTTTCTCTACGTTAACGCCACGGATTTGATCCGCAACTAAACGCGCTTTTTGAGCAGAACCACGGGCAAATTTATGTATAGCAATAGCTTGCATGTAACTTCCCCTTATTTCTTCGCTTTCTTATCAGCGACATGACCGCGATAAGTACGAGTTGGTGCAAATTCTCCTAATTTGTGACCGATCATTTCTTCGGTAACAAATACAGGAACGTGTTGACGGCCATTATGGACAGCGATGGTCAATCCGATCATTGTAGGAATGATCATTGAACGACGGGACCAAGTTTTAATTGGCTTTTTATTCCCGCTTTCCACCGCTTTCTCTACCTTCGTCAACAAGTGTAGGTCAATAAATGGACCTTTCTTGAGGGAACGTGGCATGGTGAATCCTTATATATTCAATTCTTCATGTGAACTTAGCAAGCTAAGTTCAGCAATCAGAATATTAATTAAATGTACTAAATTACTTAGTACGACGACGAACGATAAATTTATCAGTACGCTTGTTCGAACGAGTCTTGTAACCCTTAGTTGGTACACCCCAAGGGGATACCGGGTGACGACCGCCAGATGTCTTACCTTCACCACCACCATGTGGGTGATCAACTGGGTTCATGGCAACACCACGAACAGTTGGGCGAACACCGCGCCATCTTGAAGCACCAGCTTTACCCAACGAGCGAAGCATATGTTCAGAATTGCCGATTTCACCTAAAGTTGCACGACAATCTGTTTCAACTTTACGCATTTCGCCAGAGCGAAGACGTAAAGTAACGTAAGCACCATCTTTCGCAACTAATTGTGCGTAAGTACCGGCTGCACGTGCTATTTGAGCACCTTTGCCTGGCTTAAGTTCGATTGCGTGAATAACACTACCTAACGGTATGTTACGCAGTGGCATTGTGTTACCAGGTTTGATCGGAGCATCAACACCAGACTGGACTGTATCGCCAGCAGATATGCCTTTAGGGGCTAAGATGTAACGACGTTCACCATCGGCATACAATACTAACGCGATGTTAGCACTACGGTTTGGATCATATTCTAAACGCTCAACTTTGGCTGGAATGCCATCTTTTAGACGTTTAAAGTCGATAATACGATAATGTTGCTTATGACCACCACCAATGTGACGAACCGTAATGCGACCATTATTGTTACGACCACCAGACTTAGACTTAGTGTCTAATAGTGGTGCATAAGGCTTACCTGTATGAAGTTCTTTGTTTACCACTTTAACTAGGTGACGACGACCCGGAGAAGTAGGTTTACATTTTACTATAGCCATTTTAGCTGCTCCTTATGATTCCGCGCCAACGAAGTCGATTTCACTACCTTCGCTAAGAGTTACATATGCTTTTTTCCAATCGTTACGACGACCAGTACGAGCACCTGTACGTTTCTCTTTACCTTTAACGTTAAGTGTATTAACACCTTCAACGGTAACTTCAAAAAGTTTTTCAACTGCCGCTTTAATTTCAGCTTTAGTTGCATCTGTAGCTACTTTGAAAACAACAGTGTTGTTTGCTTCAGCAGCAGTAGTTGCTTTTTCAGAAATATTTGGTGCTAAAAGCACTTTCAACAAACGTTCTTCGTTTATCATGCTAAAATCCCCTCAATTTCTTTAATTGCATCTGCAGTGATTAAAACCTTTTCGAAACCAACCAAGCTTACAGGGTCGATTGCTGCAACGTCACGAACATCAACTTTATACAAGTTGCGTGCTGATAAGAATAAGTTCTCATCAACTTCTTTCGTTACAATCAATACGTCTTTAAGCTCTAAACCTTTTAACTTAGCAACTAAGTCTTTAGTTTTAGGCGTTTCTACCGAAAATTCGTTAACTACAACTAAACGTTCTTGACGAACTAATTCAGAAAGGATGCTAGCGATAGCACCACGATACATTTTACGGTTAACTTTTTGACTGTGATCTTGAGGTTTAGCAGCAAATGTAACACCACCTGAACGCCAAATTGGACCACGAGTAGTACCGGCACGTGCACGGCCAGTACCTTTTTGACGCCATGGTTTTGCACCACCGCCACTAACTTCTGAGCGAGTTTTCTGAGCACGAGTACCTTGACGAGCGCCAGCTGCATATGCAACTACTACTTGATGTACTAACGCTTCGTTAAACTCACGTCCAAAAGTTGCTTCAGATACTTCAAGAGCACCTGATGCGTCTTTTAATGATAATTCCATCACAAAATCTCCTGGACTAAGCTTTAACAGCTGGTTTGATGATTACGTTGCCATTGATAGCACCCGGAACTGCGCCTTTAATAAGCAACAAGTTACGTTCAGCATCAACACGAACCAATTCAAGGTTTTGTGTAGTACAACGCACAGAACCCATATGACCAGACATTTTCTTGCCTTTAAATACACGACCTGGTGTTTGACACTGACCTAACGAACCGTTAGATCTGTGTGATAACGAAACACCATGCGTTGCATGTTGCATAGTAAAGTTCCAGCGTTTAATACCACCTTGGAAGCCTTTACCTTTCGATGTACCAGTAACGTCTACTAATTTAGTGTCATTGAATAATGAAACAGTGATTTCACTGCCAGCTTCGATGTCACTACCTTCATTTTCGTTTAAACGGAATTCCCACAAGCCACGGCCTGCTTCGATTCCTGCTTTTGCGAAATGTCCAGCAGCTGGTTTAGTTACACGGCTTGCTTTACGCTTACCAGTAGTAACTTGTAGTGCTGAATAACCATCGTTGTCTACTGTTTTAACTTGAGCAACACGGTTTGCTTCAACTTCAATAACAGTAACAGGGGTAGAAACACCATCTTCTGTGAAGACACGAGTCATACCCACTTTACGTCCAACTAGACCTATAGTCATGTTAAAACTCCCCTTAGCCCAAGCTGATTTGAACATCAACACCAGCTGCAAGATCTAAACGCATTAATGCGTCTACAGTCTTTTCAGTTGGCTCAACGATATCAATCATGCGTTTGTGAGTACGAATTTCGTACTGATCACGTGCATCTTTGTTAACGTGTGGAGAAGTCAAAATAGTGTAACGTTCTTTGCGTGTAGGAAGTGGAATTGGACCACGAACCTGAGCACCAGTACGTTTTGCAGTATCAACGATTTCTGCTGTAGATTGATCAATCAAACGATGATCGAACGCTTTCAAACGAATGCGAATTCTTTGATTTGACATGAAGACAAATCCCCTTTTTAAAGAACAAAAAAATACATCCCTCTGCTTCCTTATGTACCGGAAGGGGGAGTATTAACTAATAAACATTCAACTCAAAATTAGAGTTGCTGTAAAATAAATAAAAAATAATTCTTACTTATTTAGTGCTCTAAGCGATTACCTTAGGTAAAAGTCTTAAGCAACCACACTCGATTAGGCTGAATGCGAGCGCGTATTATACAATAAAGTATCTTATCTGCAAGCTTTCTCGTTACTTATTATTGATTAAATCATTTATAGCAGACTAAAGGGGGTTTCTAATTAGAACGATATATCTACAGGGAAATAATACCTCTACTTTAAAATGCGTAACTTAAGTGATATTACTCAAACATGCTTAAGATGCATCTTGATTACTGTAGTTGTATGAGAATAAATTATATTATGTTTCTAATAACAATAATATAATCTATTCATTTGTCTACTGAGGAAAACAGTAATCTGATTGGTATAAGTGGTAATTATGGATTTTCCATTATTATATTTTATTTCGAGGTTTGATCTGTTTTATTTATCAGGGCAGTAAGCTGTTGCGATTTATATTAATAAAGCCTCTTTAGTCGATAACACAATATTTCTAGTGGTTCGTTCACCAAATAATATGAGATTAGCGATTTTATTAAAAAATCTGGTACGATTAAACTGATCAACTAATAACTTTGTAACGGTATGATAGTCAATTTCTTCAAAAGCTTTATAGCCATCGATTAAGTGATGTAGTTTATGAACTCTGAAATACGCATCTTGATTAATAAAAGAGATCTTAATATGGACAAAAATCATTTCGAACAAGTAGAAACAAGCAGCAAGCCAAACGGTTCAGGCCTTACTCGAATATTAAAAGCAATGCGCTGTTCTTTTTTAGGTTTAAAAGCTGCTTATATACATGAATCAGCATTTAGGCAGGAGTTATGCTTATCTCTGCTTTTATTACCAATCAGTTTATTTATTGCCAATAGCGGAACACAGTTAGCACTATTAATAGGCTCTTCAATATTATTGCTATTAGTTGAAGTCATCAACTCAGCAATAGAAGCCGTGGTAGATCGTATAGGACTAGAGCATCATGAATTATCGGGTCGGGCGAAAGATCTTGGTTCAGCTGCGGTATTTTTAGCACTTTGTTTCTGTGCGATTACCTGGGCTGGTATTCTATTTGATAATTACTTTAGCTAGTTAAAAGAAAGGATCCGTTTAAGGTGTTTTACTCGTTATTTTTTCAATTTATTTTTTTGTCTATATATAAGCAGAACTAAATGAGGAAAACATTAAAATAGTACTATTTTTAGCATAAATTCGAGACTATTAAATATCACTATATAGTAAAATATTTATCAATTTTCTATGGATTTGCTTTTGTTAATGGTATACTCGCGCGCAAATTTTCAACAATTCTGCTTTTATACTTTCTAATATTTAGAAGATAAAGCGGGATAGACCTTAAACTAAGTAGAGTACTCGAATGGCAGATTTAGCTAAATACAGAAACATTGGTATCTTCGCTCACGTTGATGCTGGTAAAACCACAACAACTGAACGTATCTTAAAACTTACCGGTCAGATCCATAAAACTGGTGAAGTACATGACGGCGAGTCTACGACTGACTTCATGGAACAAGAAGCTGAGCGCGGTATTACCATCCAGTCTGCTGCGGTAAGCTGTTTTTGGAACGATCACCGTTTCAACGTTATCGATACTCCTGGTCACGTTGATTTCACTGTAGAAGTTTACCGTTCACTTAAAGTTCTTGATGGTGGTGTTGGTGTATTCTGTGGTTCTGGTGGTGTTGAACCACAATCAGAAACTAACTGGCGTTATGCGAATGACTCAAAAGTTGCTCGTATCATCATGGTTAACAAATTAGACCGTTTAGGTGCTGATTTCTATCGTGTTTGTAAGCAAGTTAAAGACGTTTTAGGTGCTAACCCATTAATCATGACCTTACCTATTGGTACTGAAGATGATTTTGTTGGTGTTGTTGACCTACTTTCTGAGAAAGCTTACATCTGGGATGACTCTGGTCTTCCAGAAAACTTCGAAATCACTGATATTCCAGCAGACATGGTAGAACAAGCTGCTGAGTATCGTGTGAAGTTAATTGAAACGGCTTTAGAAGTTGATGAAGACATGTTAATGGAGTTCTTAGAAGGGGAAATGGTTCCTACGATAGAACAAATTAAAGCGTGTATCCGTACTGGTACTCGTGATATGACTTTCTTCCCAACTTACGGTGCATCTGCATTTAAAAACAAAGGTATTCAATTAATTCTTGATGCTGTTGTTGATTACTTGCCTTCACCTACCGATGTTAATCCACAACCACTTACTGATGAAGAAGGTGAGCCGAATGGTGAATACGCAATCGTTACTGCAGATGCAACATTCAAAGCGTTAGCATTCAAAATCACTGATGACCGTTTTGGTACATTAACTTTCGTACGTATCTATTCAGGTACATTGAAGAAAGGCGATACAATCCTTAATGCTGCTACAGGTAAAACTGAGCGTGTTGGCCGTATGTGTGAAATGCAAGCCGATGACCGTAACGAACTTACTTCAGCACAAGCTGGTGATATCATCGCAATTGTTGGTATGAAAGGTAACGTTCAGACAGGTCACACATTATGTGATCCTAAAGACCCTATCATCCTAGAAGCTATGGTATTCCCTAAGCCTGTAATTTCAATTTCAGTAACACCAAAAGATAAAGGTTCAACTGAGAAAATGGGTATTGCTATCGGTAAAATGGTTGCAGAAGACCCTACTTTTAAAGTTGAAACTGACCAAGATTCAGGTGAAACGATTTTATCTGGTATGGGTGAACTTCACTTAGATATCAAAGTAGATATTCTAAAACGTACCTACGGTGTTGAATTAGAAGTTGGTAAGCCACAAGTTGCTTACCGTGAAACAATCACAACTGCAATTGAAGATTCTTACACACATAAGAAACAATCTGGTGGTTCTGGTCAGTTTGGTAAAATTGATTACCGTATCAAGCCCGGCGAACCTGGTTCTGGTTTTGTATTCAGCTCTGTTGTTGTCGGTGGTAATGTTCCTAAAGAATTCTTCCCTGCAATCGAGAAAGGCTTCAAAGGCATGATGACTACCGGTGTTCTTGCTGGTTTCCCTGTACTTGACGTTGAAATTGAATTATATGATGGTGGTTTCCATGCTGTCGATTCATCTGCTGTTGCATTTGAACTCGCTGCTCGTGGTGCTTTCCGTCAATCAATTCCAAAAGCTGGTGCTCAGTTAATTGAACCTATCATGAAAGTTGATGTGTTTACGCCTGATGATCACGTTGGTGATGTTATTGGTGATTTAAATCGTCGTCGTGGCATGATCGCAGGTCAAGAAGCCGGTGTTTCTGGTGTTCGTATTAAAGCTGACGTACCTCTTTCAGAAATGTTTGGTTACATCGGAACGTTACGTACAATGACATCAGGCCGTGGTCAATTCTCTATGGAATTCTCTCACTACATGCCTTGTCCTAATAACGTAACTGAAGTTGTTATTGCTGAAGTTAAAGCGGCTAAAATAGCTAAAGACGCTGCAAGAAAGTAAAAAATAATTAGTCTCTAATTATTTTTTGATAAAAGCATGCTTTGGCATGCTTTTTTATTGCCTTAAATTCAGTAGAGATGATTTATTGTGCTGTCTTTTAATTAATAGCTATAGTGACTAATTAAGCTGTAAACCATGAGGCCAAAATTTTCGCCAGCGCTGCAAAGTAACTTGAGATAGGTAACTCTGCTTATTTCGCTTTATTAAGCGATGCAGTTGCCAATTTTTAGGTGTTAGATGAATAACAATATTAAGATAATTAGGAATATTGAAATAAGTAATATGATGCTCTGGTTGTAACTGCTGTAATATTGTTAAACATAAATTAATGTCGTGATCACTGATATCAGGTAAGTTAATTGATAAACATGCCTGAGAATCTAACCTACTTGTTAATACTTCAAGCTGGTTTACTATGCAATCAAAACCGAGTTCTTGAGACTGATAGACATCACAAATAATCCAATCAATATCGCTAGCATCTTGTTGCGCTAACCATGTCATGCCATCAGCACAGGTTATATCCATATCAACTTTTTCAGGATTGAAGTATTGCGAAAAACTATCGATAACCTCCTGACTGTGGTCAATGGTCGTTAACATGATGTCGGCTGATAAATGCTGTAAAAATCGAGTGAGGTTTCCGCCGCCTAATCCTAATTCAATAATACGCGTTGGTCTAAAAATCAGTAACGGCAATAGCAGCGCAATTTGATGGGGTAAGGTTAATTGCCAAGGTTTACGTTTGTGCATCACACTTTGCACTACCTCACTAAATACCATCCAACGATAATAATCATTTTCACTGACCGTTATTGCATCTTGTTGTTGGCTTAAATACACTAGCCGTCCTTGGGCTAAATGTTTCGCTAATTGCATAAGCCAATTCCTAAATTTACTGTTAATAATATTGAATATGCGTAAGGATAGCCAATGAATGTCTGCAGGTCACCAAAAACTACTTTAGAGTTTGAGCAATATTATAAATTACGTTGGCAAGTCTTACGCCAGCCTTGGGGGCAAGCCTTAGGTAGTGAGCGCGATAGTCTTGAGCAGGAAAGTTTTCATCGTATAATTATCGATGAAAATAACCAAGTTCTTGCCGTAGGGCGACTAGAAAAGTCGGGCCAGTTTACTGGTCAAATACGTTTTATGGCAGTCAGCGAAGTAGCACAAGGGCAGGGCCTTGGTCAGCAAATGATGAAAGCTTTAGAGTTTGAAGCACAAAAGTTAGGTATTACCGATTTGACCTTGAACGCTCGAGAAAATGCGGTAGCGTTTTATCAACGCCTTGGCTATACCTTGCATGGTTTTTCACATCGACTGTTTGACCAAATTAAACATTTTTCGATGAGTAAAACGTTAGTTCCTTGCGATAATTATTATCAACAACAATCATCAATGGCACTACAAAAAATTTGGTATGAGACTATTCCGCTCAGTAAAGCGATGAATATTCAAATTAGTTATTTTGATGGTAAAGAGCTTATTACTCATTGCAATAGCAGTTTTAATAAAAACTTACATAACACTATGTTTGCTGGCAGTATTTATACCTTGGCTACTTTATCAGGTTGGGGCTGGGTGTATTTGCAACTACAACACTTACAACTTAAAGGCGATATTGTTTTAGCTAACGCAAATATTGAATATCACAAACCGATAACAGGGCTAGGCTATGCTAAAGTTAAAGCTGAATCAGTATCGGGTGATTTTACTCGATTAAAACAGGGTGAAAATGCCCGTATTAAGTTAACAGTCTATATTTATAATGGTAATGAAATTGCCGCTACCTTTACCGGTAGTTATGCGGTGTTAGCTCCAAACCCATAAGGTAAGTATCCTGTTAAGTGTTAAGCTAAGACTAAATAGCAACGCTAAGATAAGTTAAAACGTTAAAAGTGAGAAAGTATGAGAACGTATTGTCTGTTAATCGCAACGGTAGTTTTTGGATTAACTACTCAATTATGGAGTTTTAAGACGCTTGCCGCGAGTGAAGAACAAAATATAACTAATGTATTAAATAGCTTTCATCAGGCAGCAGCAGATGCACAAGCAAAGCCTTATTTTAATTTACTTAGCCAAAATGCTATTTTTCTTGGTACTGATGCTAGTGAGCGTTGGAGCAAAGAAGAATTTAAGGCGTTTGTTGTTCCTTATTTTTCAAAAGGTACAGGCTGGCTTTATACCCCAACTAAACGAAATATCAATTTACTTAAACAAGGGCAGGTAGCCTTTTTTGATGAGTTATTATTTAATAAAATTTATGGTACTTGCCGTGGCACCGGGGTATTAATCAAAACCGACCAAGGTTGGAAAATATCTCAATACAACTTATCAATCCCTATGCCAAATGGTTTAGCTAAAGCACTTGTCAAACAAATAAAGTCTTTTGATCAGCTTCAATAGAGAAAATGAGAATAAACATGATGAGTAACGAAGTAAGTAGTAAGGTCATTGCCTCTCTAGGCATCGTTGGTTGTGGTTGGCTGGGCAGCGCATTAGCGTATCAGTTGAAAGCCCAAGGAGTAGCAATACTTGCAACGCGAAGTAACATTGAGAATACCGAACAATTGAAAAGCCAAGGCGTTGATACTGAGGTGTTATGCTTACCAGCAGATCAAGCGTTGTTAAATAGTCACCCTATTTTTAAACAACAATGTTTAGTCATAGCTATTACACCACAATTTAGGCAAGGTCGCGTTGATTATGCCGACAAAGTAAAACAGTTAGTTAAATCGGCTAAAGCGAGTAACTGTGTTGAACAGATTATTTTACTGAGTAGCAGCGCGATATATAACGGTTTATCAGGGCAGGTCGATGAAGATATTAAGTTAGATTTATCTGCAGATAAAGTATCTGTATTAAATGATGCAGAGCAAGCAGTACTAAGCTTTAATGACACTATTTTTAATAAAAATAGCGTTAATGAGTCCGATGATAGTATTACTAATAGAAAAGCTTATATACTGAGATTATCGGGTTTAGTTGGGCCTAATCGTCATCCAGGTAAGTTCTTGCTAAATGGTCGTATGCTAAAAAGCCCTTTAGCCATTGTTAACTTAATTCATCAACAAGATGCTATTGGCTTAATTCAAACATTATTAGAAAGTGATACTAATAGCGGAATTTTTAATGGTGTTAGTTCAACACAGGTAAGTAAGAAGCAATATTATCAAGCGGCAGCGAGTACCTTAGAATTACCCATACCTATTTTTGAAGAGAGTAACTTAGCAGTTGATAGTGCGTCCAAAATAGTCTCAGGTCAAAAAACACGAAACGAATTAAATTATTCATTTGTTTATGATGATTTACTCAACTGGCTAGAACAAGGTGAGTAATTCCTTTTTTGATGTTAAGTAATAATTTTCTTATATCAAAATGATTATTATACGGGATGTTGGTGCTTTTGATATACTAGCGCCGAACTTTATTAAAGAGCAAACTTTTGAATTTATTCCCAACAAAATTTATAATTCGTTATCAAGCTACACTCCTTTTTCTTATGGTATGGGCTCATGTCACTATTTTGGATCTTTGTTATGTGACGTATGCAGGGCCAATTTTTTTCTGGCAAGAAAATTTACAGTTATTCACGTTATTTATTCATCTAATGGTAGCCTCTTTAACATTAGCTTTTTATTATTTACTCATTAATATTAGTAATCGTTTTCGGATAAATAAAACAGTTAAATCATTAAATTCTATTAAGGATACTTCACACTAATGCGCGTCGTACTTGCGCCTATGGAAGGCGTGCTGGATTTCAGAATGCGTGACTTACTTACACAAGTAGGTAGTTATGATCTCTGCGTCACAGAGTTTATTCGTGTGGTTGATCAAGTTCTTCCAGAACGTGTTTTTCATCGTTACTGCCCAGAGTTAATTAATGCTGACATTTACGGTAGCCGTACTAAAGCTGGCACACCTGTTCGTGTGCAGTTATTAGGACAATACCCAGAGTATATGGCTGAAAATGCAGCTAAAGTTATTGAGCTTGGCTCAAGTGGCATCGATTTAAACTTTGGCTGCCCCTCTAAAACGGTTAATAAAAGTCGTGGCGGCTCTATTTTATTAAAAGATCCCGAAAATCTTTATCAAATAATAAAAGCAGTTAAAGAAGCAGTGCCTACCGACACGATTGTCAGTGCTAAAATTCGTTTGGGTTATGAAGATAAGACCCTCGCCATAGAAAATGGTCAAGCGGTTGAGGCTGCGGGTGCCAATGAACTTACTGTACATGCCCGTACAAAATTAGAAGGTTACAAACGACCTGCACATTGGCACTGGATTGCTAAAATTAAAAATTCAATTAATATTCCTGTTATCGCCAATGGTGAAATTTGGAATTTAGAAGATGCCATTAAGTGTCGAGAGGTTTCTGGTTGTACAGATATTATGGTTGGCCGTGGTGCGTTAACTATTCCTAATTTAGGACAGGTCATTAAACAAGAAAGCGATATTATGCCTTGGTTAGAGGTACTGGCTATATTATCTGCCTATACAGAATTTGAAACGCACGGCGACAAGAGCAAGTATTACTGTAATCGTATCAAGCAGTGGCTCAAATATTTAAAAAATCATTATCAAGAAGCCGATGTATTGTTTGATGAAATCAGAAGGCTGCAAACGGCAGATGATATTAGAGCGGTATTGTAGTTATTTAGTATAAATATGAGGCTTTAGCAACCAGGGAAATAGTATTAAATATAAAATAGTTAGCTAGTGTTTACCGTATCATTCCCGAAGAGTGTGATAGGTAATCTATCTTGTTTTAAAATGTATAGGCTAACTTTTTGTTGTTTTGAAGCTAACTTGCTATTTCTGAACGATTTCGGCCGAGATCTTTTGCGCGATACAATGCTTTATCAGCACGTTCAATAAATGTTTGAAAGTCTTCTTCTACTTCTTGTGTTTTTTCCGCGACACCTAAACTACAGGTTAAGTTAATAGCATTAGGCCAGGCAGATGCTTGTATAGCCTTTCTAATTTTTTCAGAAATATTCGTTGCTGATTCAATTTTAGTATCTGCGCAAAATAGTAAAAACTCTTCGCCACCCCAACGAACTAATGAATCGTTTACTCGACAATTATCTTTAATTACCCTAACAAATTGTTTTAATATTTCATCACCAACATTGTGCCCATAGGTGTCGTTGACCATTTTGAAGTGGTCAATATCAATATATATCAGGCATAAAGAGGTAGTGTTTTTTAGGTTTTTTTTATCAAGAAGTTCTCGAAAACCAACTCTATTTAATGCGCCAGTAAGGGGATCATTTGTTGCCTTAACTTCCCATGCCTCTTTCTCTTTGCTTACATGATGGTAATTAACCTTGATAGAGGAAAATCGGCGCAAAAAGTAACCTGCAGCAATACTCCAAATAATAATTAATATCAATAATAAACTCTCGGTTTCAATATACCTACCCCGAAACTCTATTCGTTCTACAGTTAACTGATAAAGGCCATTATTTACTAAGCCACCAGTAACTAGTGCCATGGTATGGATATTCGAAAAATCTGTACCCCAATGCTCTAGTGCTAGGTGGTTTGAAGCGTTCCACCATGTTGGTACAAAAAGGCTATCAAGATTTATCCAAGTGGGATAAGGAACATTATTTGATGAAAATTCAATAGTATTATATTTTAAGCTGTTATTAACGCCTTCAACGGAGTAATTTTCGTTAAAATTATGCATCTCAAAACGAGTACCCGGTTGATCTTCATGGTTATGTATTATCCATAAACCAACGCGATCAAAACTAGAAAAATCATAACCTGAAAATTGACTTTCCTCAGCAAATTCACGTAAGTCAAAAACAAGCTCACAATATGGCCAAGCGTACTCTTTGGTTATTTGACAAGAAAATTCAAGCCCCTCTTCGCTTTGTTTATACAGACTTGTTGAAGATCCTCCAAATAGGCGATCATCACGTGTGTATATTTTATCTGAAGAGGTTAAATCTATAACGAGTGAACGTTCAAAGCCTATGTATTGAAAGGCTAGAATTAATACAGTAAACAATACTAAGCTTATGGCAAAATATGCTTCTGTTCGATCTTTATATTTTATTAGAGCCATTAAAATAAACTATATTAATATTTATATACTTAACGTAACATAAATTTTAGCGGTAATACCATGGCTGCACGTTATAAAGTAGATTGATATAGTCAGAAGGAGGCGTATATTTGTACCCTTCTTTATTTATAACCCTCTAATTTTTATTTCTTGTATTACCCAAAGTAATAATGATTTTTTAAAAAGAATGACAGCGCTTAATTTCTTCTATCAGTGCATTTGCTAATGGTGAGACAATGTTATTTTTTGAAGAGATTAAAACTACAGGTATTTGATAGGAATATTTTTCAGGCAAAATTACTTTAAACAGCCCTTTATCAACCCAGAAGTTGGCATAATGATCAGGTAAATAACCGATGAATTCACCTGATAAGATTAGATGCGCTATTCCTTCATCGTGATAGGCAATAGCACTGTTTTGATAGTTTAAACCATCATTACGGCTTTCTTTATCGCGCATATAATTACTACTAATAACTTCTGCGTTTTTTAATATCTTATTGATATCAGACGACTTACAATCAAATAAAGGATGTTCTACACCACAATATAAGTAGTTGCTTTCATTATATAGAGGGAAGTAATCTAGTCCACGTAAATGGTGTCTGCTTACACCTATACCGACTAAAGAACGACCATTAACAACCGATGTTTCGACTTCCCGCGCTTCACATACATTAATATCAAACTGAATGTTATCACTTTGTGCTTTTAAGGCGCGAATAGTACGAGCAATACCGCAACGCGGATCGCTGACCATAGTATCAATCGTTGCGATAGTAACACGCCCTGATAGCACATTTTTAGAACTCGCGACAGTAGTAGTAAATGCTTCACATTGTTGTAGTAACTCTAGGGATGCTTGATAAGTCACGCGTCCAGGTTCTGTTATCTCAAAACCACTCCTACCGCGTTTACATAATTTAATACCTAAACGAACTTCTAAGTCAGATAGATGCGAACTAATGGTAGAACGTCCTATATTTAAACGGGACTCAGCAGCGGATAAACCGCCACATTCAACAATAGCGACGAATATTCTGAGTAAACGTAAATCGACGTCATGAACCTGCACGCTTATTATCCTTTTAATTTAAGTTTGATAAAGTCGGAATGAATTACGATTATTATGTATTTATAAAACAATTAGAGCAAGATAAAATAAAGGTATTACGTTACATAAAACAACTAAATAATTAGGAACATTAAGATGATATTTAAATACGGTATTGATCGCCTGAACCTTGATATTGTAAATGGTATTGCTGATGGCAGTATCAAAGCTGAGCTTTGCCAAAAAGCGATAGATAAAATCAATACAAGCCGCCAACGCGTAGAGAAAATGGCTGCTTCAGATAAGGCTGTATATGGTATAAATACTGGGTTTGGCCCGTTATGTGACACACAAATTTCACCTGAAGATACTAACTTATTACAAAAAAACTTACTTATCACTCATGCGGTAGGTGTTGGTGAGCCAATCGAAAAAATACTTTCTAAGCTGATGTTAATAGCTAAGGTACATGCATTAAGTCAAGGTTATTCAGGTATTCGTCTTGAAGTAGTAGAACGTATGTTGGCATTTATTAAACTTGATTTGATTCCTGTTGTACCAGAGCAAGGTTCAGTAGGAGCATCGGGTGACTTAGCACCACTATCTCACTTATTCTTACCATTACTCGATGAAGGTGAATTTTGGATAAGTGAAGAGGGGCAAGCGGATAAAATAGTCCCTGCAGTACTGCTACTTCGCGAACATGGTTTAGATATTATGGAGCTACAGGCAAAAGAAGGCTTGGCGCTAATTAACGGTACACAATTTATATTATCTCATGCCATTACAGCGCTAACTAAAATGCGCTATTTATTAGACCTTGCTGATATCACCGGTGCAATGACTATCGAAGGCATGCAAGGTAGCGAATCTCCATTTAGAGAAGAATTGCATCAAGTGCGCGCATTTAAAGGTAATCTTGAAGTTGCAGGACGCATGAGAAGTTTCTTTAAAGGTTCACAAAATATGGTTGATCATGAAGAATGTGAACGTGTTCAAGATCCTTATTCATTACGATGTATTCCACAAGTACACGGCGCATCACGTAATGCGTTTTATCATTTAGCAGAGTTAGCTGAGATTGAAATGAACTCTGTTACTGATAACCCAATTGTTATCAGTAACGAAGAAGCTATTTCAGGAGGTAATTTTCATGGCCAACCACTGGCGATGGTTCTAGATTATGCTTCGATTGCTGCATCAGAATTGGGTAATATTTCAGACAGACGTTGTTATTTATTGTTAGAAGGTTTACACGGTTTACCGAGATTATTGACTTCTGCAGGCGGCTTAAACTCAGGTATGATGATCCCACAATATACGACAGCTGCATTGGTAACAGAAAACAAATCTCTTTGTTTTCCACCATCTGCTGATAGTGTACCTACCTCTATGGGTCAGGAAGATCATGTGTCTATGGGGAGTATTTCCGGCCGACAACTAAATCAAATATTAGGTAATTTAGAGAAAATATTAGCGATTGAGTTAATGTATGCGGCACAAGCTATCGAATTTAGACGTCCTAATAAATGCTCGGATATCATTGAACTAAACCATGCAGTGATTAGAGCGAAGGTCGCTAAACTTGAAGAAGATAGACTATTAAAACCTGACATCGATGCCATGATCAAATTAGTTAAGTCACAAGCATTTACCGTTAGCTTAAATCATTAATAAAGGGCCCATGAATATGACAACAACAATTAATTTTCAAGACCTTTCGCTTTTCAAAGAAAGTATAAAACAAGGGATCCCAAGTGAATTACCACCAGTAAAGGTTTATCCTACAGATGCGAATCGTGCACCTAAGCGCAAAGACATCTTATCTCCTGACGAGAAGCAATTAGCGGTAAGAAATGCGCTGCGTTACTTCCCTAAAGAATGGCATCAAGAGTTGGCGGGTGAGTTCGCTCAAGAACTAAAAGATTTTGGTCGTATCTACATGTATAGGTTCAAGCCAAATTATACGTTAAAAGCACGCTCTATTAGCGACTATCCAGCTAAATGTACTCAGGCAGCAGCAATTATGCTAATGGTTGAAAATAACCTAGATCCCGCTGTAGCACAACACCCAGAAGAGTTAATTACTTATGGCGGTAATGGTGCAGTTTTTCAAAACTGGGCACAATACTTGTTGTCGATGAAATATTTGAGTGAAATGGAAAGTGATCAAACACTGCATCTTTACTCTGGTCACCCCATGGGATTATTTCCTTCTTCAAAAGAAGCGCCTCGTGTTGTGGTAACCAATGGCATGATGATCCCTAATTACTCTAAACCCGATGATTGGGAAAAGTTTAATGCCTTAGGTGTAACACAATACGGGCAAATGACAGCGGGTTCTTTCATGTACATTGGCCCACAAGGTATTGTTCATGGCACCACTATTACGGTGATGAATGCGTTCCGTAAAGTTCTTAATGCTGGTGGGAAAAAAGGTGAAACCTCCAAAGGTAAAATATTTCTAACAGCAGGCTTAGGTGGCATGAGTGGGGCGCAACCTAAAGCGGGTAATATTGCTAATTGTATTACTGTTTGTGCTGAAGTGAATGCAAATGCCGCAACAAAACGTCATCAGCAAGGTTGGGTTGACGAGTTAATTGATAACATGGATGAACTTGTTGTACGTGTGAAAGAGGCACAAGTAAATGAAGAAGTGGTATCAATTGCCTACATAGGTAATATTGTTGATGTATGGGAAAGTTTTTTCGAGCAAGAAATTTTTATTCACTTAGGCTCAGACCAAACGTCATTACATAATCCTTGGTCAGGTGGTTATTATCCAGTAGACATTAGTTATAACGAATCTAATCGATTAATTCGAGAAGAGCCTGAAGTCTTCAAAGTTAAAGTACAAGAAACACTTAGACGCCATGCTGATGCAGTAAATAAACATACCGCTAAAGGTACTTATTTCTTCGATTATGGTAATGCTTTTTTACTTGAAGCATCACGCGCTGGTGGCGATGTTATGGCTAAAAATGGTATTGACTTTAAATATCCATCGTATGTTCAAGACATCTTAGGACCAATGTGTTTTGACTATGGTTTTGGACCATTTCGTTGGGTATGTGCTTCAGGTAAAGTGGAAGATCTAGATAAAACTGATGATATTGCAGCAAGTGTGCTTGAAAAAATTATGCAAGAATCACCTGAAGAAATTCAGCAACAAATGCAGGACAACATTACTTGGATTAGAGACGCAAAACAAAATAAGTTAGTGGTTGGATCGCAAGCTCGAATTCTTTATGCCGACGCGCAAGGCAGAATGGAAATAGCTAAAGCCTTTAACGATGCAATTAATAGTGGAGAAATTGGCCCTGTGGTCTTGGGCCGTGATCACCATGATGTAAGTGGTACAGATTCACCGTATCGCGAAACGTCCAATATTTATGATGGTAGTCGTTTTACTGCAGATATGGCTATTCATAATGTCATTGGTGATAGTTTCCGTGGCGCTACTTGGGTTTCTATCCATAATGGTGGCGGTGTAGGTTGGGGTGAGGTGGTCAACGGTGGTTTTGGTATGTTGCTTGATGGCACTGAAGATGCCGAGCGTAAACTAAAATCTATGCTGCTATTTGATGTTAATAATGGTATTGCAAGGCGAAGTTGGGCGCGTAATTCAGAAGCCAATTTTGCTATAAAACGTGAAATGGCAAGAACGCCTAAGCTTAAAGTAACGTTAGCGAATCTGGTTGATGACGATATTTTAAATAACTTATCGCTGTAAAATACTAGGGTCTATTGATCTTTCGAGATTGTTATTACAGCTATTTATTGGGTATTTATACAAGGCAGAGCTTTGCTAATATGGTTATTCCATATAAAAAGGCGATAACGCTGTAAAAATCGTCAACAAATGCTGTCCGAAGGATTCGGCTAAAAGCGTTTTATTCTTCGTTGAGTAGTATTTGCTTAGCGTGACTAGGTTACATAGTACCTGCCGCGATTAAAGCGCTTTTATCTCGAACAAAATTTAATCGCGCAAGATCAACAGATCTTAGACTTTGGAGTTATTCCTGATGGATAGGAATAGCTCTAATACCAATTTCAGTCATTGATTTTGATAAGGACACTGCATCGGCGTAGCTTCTTAATGAAAATAAAGCTTATAGAAAACATCTTGTTAGATAATGTGGGACTATATTATTTTGAGAATATACATTTTAAGATGAAATATCAGTGACGACCTTAAAGTGTTTATTTTTGGCAGGTTTAAAACTTAAGGTGGCTGCCTAAACGATATTTATCACCAGGCGATGTTAAAATAGCGAAACTCACTACGCCTTGCTTTGACCAAGTGCGACGTTTCACTTGTAAGCAAGGTGTCGTCACTAATATTTTCAACTGTTGGCAAATCCGTGAGCTAGCTAAAATCGCTTCTATTTCGTGGGTCGCTTCTGTCAGCGGAGCAACAGATGAAAGATATTCATGTGGAGTGATTTCAGTAAAGTTTTGTAATAAGTATTTAGGTACTAGACTAGCATTTACATAACGGTGTTCTAACTGGATTGCTTCACCATTTTCATAATGTAGTATCTCAGAATAAAAAACATGTTCGTTGTTTTTCAAATTTAATAAAATAGCTAACTCTTCAGTAACTGGTATAGACCTTAACAAAAGTTGTTTCGCTTTATGTTGATGACCTCGTTCGCTGATTTCATCACTAATATTACGAATTTCAAGTAGCGAAGATTGTGATTTAAATGTCGCTACAAAAGTACCTGCACCTTGAGACCGAACTAAAATCCCTTGTTCAGTGAGCTCTTGTAAAGCACGACGGGCGGTCATACGGCTAACATTAAATTGTATAGTTAATTCGTTTTCTGAAGGGACTTTGGCATGTTGTAGCCACTCACCTGACTCAATATTCTCACAGATATATTGTTTTATAATAGTATACTTAGCTGGCTTATCTTTTTTTGTTGCGCTATTGGTAGTATTGTTACTAAAATTGACAGTCATGATTATGGTTGAGTTAGCCGAACTTATAGACACGATCTCATATCTATCTGTAAAAGGCAAGGCTTGTATATACAAGTTGTGTGTGTAATAGTTTCAAGGTAAAATTTTCTATTATTACCTTCCCAATTAAGTAGGTCACATGACACTCTCTAAAGACTGGCAAACTCTTTATATCAATGTAAATTTGGCAACTATGACTGATGGCGCTAATAGTTATGGTGAAATTATCAATGGCGCTTTAGCAATTAGTGACGGAAAAATCGCTTGGTTGGGTAAGCAGAGTGATTTGTCAGCTCACTTCTCAGGAAAAAATGATAGTCGTGTGGTTGATATTATTGATGGTAAAGGACAATGGATAACTCCAGGCTTAATTGATTGTCATACACACTTAGTTTATGGCGGTAATCGCGCCAACGAATTTGAAATGCGCTTACAAGGTAAAAGCTATCAAGAAATAGCGAACGCTGGCGGTGGTATTGTTTCAACCGTTTCTGCAACGCGAAAAGCGAGTGAGGAAGAGTTAATTGCCAGCGCGTTACTGCGATTAACCGCGTTACATCATCAAGGCGTAACTACCGTTGAAATTAAATCAGGTTATGGTTTAGATACGGAAAACGAAATTAAAATGCTAAAAGTTGCTGGTTTTTTAGCTAATGAACTGCCTGTAACTATCAAACGCACTTTTCTCGGCGCACATGCGTTACCTACTGAGTATAAAGATAATGCCGATGCTTACCTCGATATTGTTTGCGATGAAATGTTGCCACGAGTAGTTAGTGAAAAATTAGCGGATGCCGTTGACGTATTTTGTGAAGGTATCGGTTTTAGTCTTGAGCAAACTAAACGTGTTTTTGATGCGGCAAAAATCTATAACTTACCTATTAAAGTACATGCGGAGCAATTGTCTAACTTAGGTGCTTCAGAGCTCGCAGCAAATTATGATGCTTTGTCTTCTGATCATATTGAGTTCCTCGATGAATCCGGTATTAAAGCGATGAAAAAATCGGGCATGACAGCGGTATTATTACCCGGCGCTTTTTACTTTTTACGTGAAACTCAGTTACCACCAATAGAGCTACTACGTAAATATCAAGTACCTATGGCGGTAGCAACGGATGCAAATCCAGGTACATCGCCTATTCATAATATTCATCTAATGCTAAATATGGCCTGTACTTTATTTAGATTAACACCTTCTGAAGCTTTGGCTGGTATTACTTGTTATGGCGCAAAGGCGCTAGGATTAAGTGAAAGTAAAGGGCAGTTAGCTGTTGGTTATGATGCTGATATTGCCTTATGGAATATCGAACAACCAGCAGAGCTTTGTTATCAATTTGGTGTAAACCCTCTGAGTCGTTTGATTCAAAATGGACAGCAAGTATTGATGAATGAAAGTGCGTAAAATTGATGTGAAAAGTATTGTAATATAGTACTTCTTGCTAACTTAGTTCAATAATTGAACTAGTTTAAGCATAATTAGAGTCACTTTAAAAATACACAACGAATTCATTTAATTGCCATTATCATTTAAATGGGCAATATGGCTTTTAGCTTTTGTTGGATAATTAGAAAAGATATCATCGACACCTAAATCTTTCATTGCATTAATATCTTCTAATTCATCTACCGTATATACAAATACCTTTAAGTCTCGTTTGTGAGCATCAGTGACAAAATGCTCACTAATAAAGTTGACATCAAGATGTACAGAATATGCATTGAGTTGTTCGGCAAATTTTGCATAATCTAATGGATAACATGCTGTCAGAGCACCTATAGAAAAATCACTTCGCTGTTGGTGAATGGCATGTAATAACCTATGATTAAAAGATGAAAATAAAACATCATTACTCAACAATGCCGTGGTATCAATAATGTCATCAATATAAGAAAATAATAGCGTTAAATTCTTCACTGCTTTTAATTCAATATTGATAGTGCATTTTCCAGCTATTAGCTGTAATACTTCGTCTAAGGTTGGAATAACTTCACCATTACCCGCATCTAAACTACGTAAATACTGATAGTCATAGTTAAAAATTTGCCCTTGGCCTGATGTCGTTCTGTGTAACCATAGGTCATGAATAACAAATAATTTACCATCAACTTTATAAATATCTATTTCAATACCATCTACTTCAGCTGCTAATGCTGTTCGAATAGAACGTAGCGTGTTTTCTGGTTCAACTCCGCTCGCGCCTCGGTGAACAAAAATTAACATAGTAATGCCTCGCCTCTCAGCTTTTTAACTCTGGCTGAGTGGGAAATAACTTAATGGACTTGGTATGAATTAAATATGATTAATACATTAGTGTTAGTTTTAAGTATAATACCGAGTAACGTGATTGTACTAAAATAAGCGACGACTAAATTGACCATATCAACCCCCCCAAAACGTTTAAATAAATACATTAGTGATTCTGGTTTTTGTTCACGCCGTAGTGCCGATAAAATGATAGAAGATGAACGTGTAACCATCAATGATAGAGTGCCAGAGCTTGGCACTAAAGTATTAGCGGGTGATGTAGTTAAAGTAGATGGATATGAAATATCGCCAACTAGGGATGACAAGTCGGATCGTATTTACATCGCCTATAATAAACCTATTGGTATTACCTGTACTACTGAAAAGCATGTGCGTGGTAATATTATTGATGCGATTGGTCACAATAAACGTATATTCCCCATCGGTCGCTTAGATAAACCGTCGGAAGGTTTAATATTTCTAACCAGTGATGGTGATATTGTTAATAAAATTTTACGTGCTGAAAATGCCCACGATAAAGAATATATTGTCACTGTTGATAAACCTATTAGTGAACGCTTTATTGAGCGAATGTCTCGTGGCGTACCTATTTTAGGGACTATTACCAAACCTTGTATCGTGCAGGTTAAAAGTCGCTTTGAGTTTAGTATTATCCTTACTCAAGGTCTTAATCGTCAAATTCGCCGTATGTGTGAATATCTCGATTATGAGGTTTTAAAATTGAAACGCTCACGTATTATGAAAGTTGAGTTAGGAAATTTAACACCGGGACAATGGCGAGAATTAACGGACGTTGAAATGGTCGAAATTAACCAAGCGGTTGAAGGATCTAGTAAAACAGCTATTAATACAGCTCAACCTAAACAGAAGACTTCAAACATGAATGATCTTGAAGAGCTATCGGCCTCGTTAAACAATGCAGATAATAAAATTGATTCGAACACTAAACAGAATATACCTGAGCAAGTATCTCCTAGTAAAAAGGATGATGTAAAGCAGGAAGATCCGAAAGATATTTGGCCTTATAACAGCCATAAAAATAACGACTAAATCAGCTCGTTAAAGCTCAATTGCCTACTAAAAATCTTGTTGAGCTGTAGTATTTATTTTAAATCTAAAATATCTATGAGGTCTACTTAGTAACGTCAAGAAATAGAGGCTGTAAATTGAAATAGAGTCTATAAATATCGCAATTATTAGGCTATTAATACTCCCTGGTATTTGAGAAATACTTTTAGAGATAAGCTTATTCTTTGTTCATATTAAGTAAAGCCGACGAAAGCTCGGTTATTACTTGGCTATCTTCAATGGTTGAAGGTATTTCAATCTCTTGTCCGTCAATCATTTGCCTGATAGTTTTACGTAAAATTTTGCCTGAACGGGTTTTTGGCAATCGATCAATAATAAGTAATTTTTTCAATGACGCTATTACGCCAGTATCATTACGAATACTCTGTTTTAATTCACCAATTAGATCTTCGTTACTGGTAGTAATGCCATTTTTTATCACTACTAGCCCTAGAGGAACTTGTCCTTTTAATGAATCATTAATGCCGACAACTGCGCATTCTGCTACCGCGGGATGAGCCGATAAAACCTCTTCATCAATATAGCCACAATCTCCTGACATATAATAACCAGGATATGTTTATAGGTATTCTGATGTTAAACGTTGTGGGTCGCGATAAATAGTCACTAAACAGCCAGGAGGGAGAGGTAACTTTATTGCAATACTTCCTTGTTTTCCTGCAGGTACTTGTTGACCGCTGACATCAAGAATTTCAACATTAAAACCAGCGACAGGAAATCCAGCTGAACCGGCCTTTGTAGTGACAATATTGCCAGCGCCGTCATCTAATGGTTTACTGACAATTGCCCAGCCAGTTTCGGTTTACCACCAATGATCGATTACCGGTAATTGTGTTTTTTATTTTAGCCAATGATAGGTTGCTGGATCTAAGCGTTCGCCTGCTAGATATAAACGTTTTAATGAAGAAAGATCATAGTCTTTTAAAAAGTCACCATCGGGATCTTCTTTTCCTATAGCACGAAAAGCTGTCGGGGCTGTGAATAAAACATTAACTTTATACTTAGCACATACGCGCCAAAAAGCACCTGCATCAGGCGTATTAATCGGTTTCCCTTGATACATTATTGTTGTACAACCCGCCATTAACGTGCCATAAATAATATAGGAATGACCAACAACCCAGCCAACATCTGAAGCGGCCCAAAAAGTATCACCTGGCTGCATACCATAGATATGTTTCATGCTATGCAAGATAGCGACTGCATGGCCACCATTATCTCTAACCACGCCTTTAGGTTTGCCAGTAGTACCAGAGGTATACAAAATATAGAGGAGATCATTACTTTTAACGTGAACGGGTGGAATTTCTACTGCAATATCCATTTGTTCTTACCAGTCAATATCTCTATGCGGTATTAGCGCTGCTTGGACTTCTTTTCTTTGGAAAATAATACAATTTTTGGGTTTATGCAAAGCGATGTCTATCGCTTCATCAATTAAGGGTTTATAGGGAATTATTTTTGTTATTTCAACACCGCAGCTTGCGCCTACAATAACTTTTGGCTGTGCATCATTGATACTAACGGCAAGCTCATTAGCAGCAAAGCCGCCAAAAACAACAGAATGAATTGTGCCTAAACGCGCACATGCCAACATTGCTACAGCAGCTTGGGGTATCATTGGCATATAGATTAATACACGATCGGCTTTACTGACATCATATGCTCTGAGTACATCAGCAAATTTGGCTACTAAAGTGGTGAGTTCGCTGTAGCTAAATTTTTGTTTTTGTCCGTAACAGGTGAGCCATATACCAATGCGGTTCTAGCACCACGACCTTGCTCAACATGTTAATCCAAAGCGAGATAACAAGAGTTCAGTTCGCCATCAGCAAACCATTCATGCCAAGAGTCATTATTTGTCGATAATATCGTTTGAGGTTTTTTATACCAAGCAACAAGCTCTGCCTGTTCTTGCCAGTAAGTCTAGGATGAATTTGTTGCTAATGACTGCTGTTCAATATGTTTCATTATATTGGTCTTATAAATAATGCTAATACACATACAGTAAAACTGTCGACAAAATTAACCTATTAGACCTTAGCCTAATATTTGAGCTTTTACTTCGTAGATAATTCGTAATGAACTTGTCTAGCTCTATATTTTTATTTTTTATTACTTTTTTAAGCTAATAATATTTTTAATATAGCTGAGCAAAACTGTTAAACAATAGGGGAAAGGTATAACTGTCGTCAATGAGATTGTCTATAGTACTCACAAGCTAATATTTTTACTGTTATTAGGGAAGGCTATTAACTAGATTTAAGGATAACTTTCTTAGTCAAGATATCGATTGATTGGCTTTCGGCTTAGAGCTTTTTCACCGACATTTGATAATGCACCGCATCAAAGTCACCGATAGGGTCTTTATGTAAATAGGCGCTAATAAAACTCATACCTATTTTTTTCATTACGCCAATCGAAGCCAAGTTATCTGCCACAGTAAGAGCAGAGATATGGGTGACATCAGAATTAGCGGTTACAGCATTCTTAATAGCTATTGCTGCTTCGGTGGCATAACCTTTTCCCCAAGTACATTTAAAAAAGCGCCAGCCTAACTCTAAATCGTTAACGTTTGGTGACTCGGTAAAAAATGACATTGGGCGAATTAAAACCCAACCTAAGTATTCATCGGTAATTTTGTCTGCTACTTGCCAAATTCCCCAACCTAATTTGCTATCACGGTATTTTTCCATGCGTGGGATAAATACACTCTTAACTTGTTCTATACTGGTGGACTTACCGCCATTAAGAAACTTCATTACTTCGGGGTCCTGATCTAACGCCCATAGTACTTGAGCATCATCGATATCCATTAATCTAAATTTAAGTCGTTCACTATTTTTGATATACATAAAAACCTATTAAAAAAATGAGAAGTAAAATATAACGCAATCTATTTTGCGTTATATTTTAGTATCGTAATGGTTATGAAAAATAATTACTTTATTTAGACGTTAACAAAGGTTTTAAAAATCTCGCTGTGTGTGAGGTTTTATGTTTGGCAACTTGTTCAGGGGTACCGGTAACTAATATTTCACCACCACCCGCACCGCCTTCTGGACCTAAATCGATAACCCAATCGGCTGTTTTAACAACATCTAAGTTATGTTCAATTACTACGACGGTATTACCATGATCACGTAGTCGATGAATAACATTGAGTAATTGTTTAATATCGTGAAAATGCAGCCCCGTTGTCGGCTCATCTAAAATATATAAGGTTTTGCCAGTATCTCTTTTTGATAACTCTTTTGAAAGCTTAACGCGTTGCGCTTCACCGCCAGAAAGTGTCACTGCTGATTGACCTAACTTGATATAAGTTAACCCAACATCCATTAAGGTTTGTAGCTTACGATTTATCGCCGGTATTGCTTTGAAAAAATCAAATGCATCTTCAATAGTCATATTCAATACTTCATGAATATTCTTACCTTTGTATAATACTTCTAACGTTTCACGATTATATCGCTTACTTTTACAAACATCACAAGGTACATAAACATCAGGTAAAAAGTGCATTTCAACCTTGATCATACCGTCACCTTGACATGCTTCACAGCGACCACCTTTAACATTAAAGCTAAAGCGACCTGATTTATAACCACGAGAACGAGACTCTTGCGTGGCAGCAAACATGTCACGTATCGCTGTAAATATACCAGTATAGGTGGCGGGGTTAGAGCGAGGCGTTCTACCAATTGGGCTTTGATCAATTTCGATAACTTTATCTAACAGTTCTAAACCGGTAATTGATTTATAAGGTGCAGGCTCATCAAGCGTTGCGCCATTGAGCTCAATATGCGCTAATTTATATAAAGTATCGTTAATAAGCGTTGATTTACCTGACCCTGATACGCCAGTGATACAGGTCATTAAGCCCGTTGGAATAACTAAATCGACATTTTTTAAATTATTTCCGCTAGCCCCTTTGAGCTTAACAACACTCTTCTTATCAAAAGCATGACGTTTTTTAGGTATTTCAATGCGTTCTACACCAGAAAGATACTTTCCCGTTAAAGACTCTTTACAATTGAGTATGTCATCTACGGTACCTTGGGCGATAATTTCACCGCCATGCACACCGGCACCAGGTCCGATATCAAGAACAAAATCTGCTGCGCGAATAGCATCTTCATCATGCTCAACGACTATAACGGTATTACCTAAATCACGCAGGTGTAATAAGGTACCAAGTAGACGTTCATTATCACGTTGGTGTAGGCCAATAGAGGGTTCATCTAATACATACATTACCCCAACTAGACCTGCGCCAATTTGGCTAGCAAGACGTATTCGCTGTGCTTCACCACCAGATAACGTATTTGCACCGCGTGATAAGTTGAGGTAATTAAGACCAACGTTTACTAAAAAGCCTAAACGTTCGTTTACTTCTTTTAATATTTTTTCGGCAACTTGGCCTCTTTGGCCTGTTAGTGTTAAACCTTGGAAAAAATTGAGTGCATCACTAATAGATAAATCAGCCACGACAGTCAGTGGTGTATCGTCGATAAAGACATTACGCGCTTCTAAGCGTAATCGACTACCGTTACAGTCGGGACAATGCTGTGAATTAAGATATTTGCCTAGCTCTTCACGTATCGAGTTTGACTCGGTTTCTTTGTAGCGGCGTTGCATGTTATTGATGATACCTTCAAAGGGATGCTTTCGCACCACGACATCACCACGGTCGTTCATATATTTAAATTCAATTTCTTGTTTACCACTACCAAAAAGTACTACTTTTTGCGCTTCTGCTGATAAGCTATTAAAAGGCTTATCAACGTTAAATTTAAAATGCTGTGCAAGGGCTTGAAGCATTTGGAAGTAGTAAAAATTACGTTTATCCCAACCACGTACAGCACCACCAGCAAGACTTAACTCTGCGTTAGCAATCACGCGAGTGCTATCGAAATATTGCTCAATACCTAAACCATCACAGGTTTGACAAGCGCCTGCTGGATTATTAAAAGAAAATAAACGTGGCTCTAGTTCTTGCATACTGTAACCACAGAGTGAACAAGCGAAATTAGCCGAGAAAATTAATTCTTCTCTGTCTGGCTCGTCCATAAAAGCGACTTTAGCCGTACCTGAAGTTAAGGTTAAGGTTGTTTCAAAAGACTCTGACAGTCGTAATTGAATATCCTCACGTACTTTTATGCGATCAACGACAACTTCGATGGTATGTTTTTTCTGTAATTCTAGCGTTGGAGGATCGGATAAGTCACAAACTTCACCATCTATTCGCGCACGAATAAAACCTTGAGCAGCTAAGTTATCAAGTAATTTTACATGCTCACCTTTACGGTCTTGGACAATGGGTGCAAGTAACATCACTTTAGTACCTTCTTCAAGGGCTAAAACTTTATCGACCATTTGTGAAACTGTTTGTGCAGCGAGTGCTTGACCATGCTCTGGACAACGAGGCTCTCCAACTCTAGCGTAAAGTAAACGCAAATAATCGTATATCTCAGTAATTGTACCTACGGTTGAACGTGGGTTATGAGAAGTTGATTTTTGTTCAATGGAAATAGCGGGGGATAAACCTTCAATATGATCTACATCAGGTTTTTCCATTAACGATAAAAATTGCCGCGCATAAGCTGAAAGAGATTCTACATAGCGCCTTTGTCCTTCAGCGTAGAGTGTATCAAAAGCAAGAGAAGATTTTCCTGAACCAGAAAGACCGGTAATGACCACGAGTTTATCTCGAGGTATTGTTAAACTTATGTCTTTGAGATTGTGTGTGCGAGCCCCTCTGACTTCAATATTCTTCATACGTTGTTAACTCGAATAGCGATAAAATAGAACCGACGATTATGCCATATAATTTACAGTATAAAAACTAATCTAGGGCAGAATATTAAATTAAACTGTTTATTTTTACAGTGTCCATTTGGTGTTGTAACAAAGGAAAAAGCGGTGATATGTTTTTATACATACCAACTAAAAAATTAATATGACGACAAAACTACCCATACACAAGATGCTCGTCTCAGGATAATATTCTCCTGTATTATTTAATAAAGTACTTCCTACACCGTCTTTAAAGTCACTTTATGCGGGGTTAAATTATCATCCTTGGCTAAAGTTATTTTAATCCCTAAGGAAATCTTGCACTTTGATTGGTAACGGGTATATAAACGTTTAGCCCATCGTTATTGATTTTGACAAGGATGGTGCATTGATTTAGCTTATAATCAACTACAGGAGCACCTTCTGCTGAATAATAACCCTCTTCAATCAATATCCAACCTAAAAATGTTTATAATTCTAGCTAAATTTAGCATATTGAGATTACTTAGGTATTATACTCCACACCTTGTTTTCATTGTTGGGATTTTTTTGTGCTTCTTAGCATGGTAAACTAGCGTCAATTTTTATAGATTTCTCTATTTATCTTAGGTTTCAGCAACGTATGAGTCTTTCAGGTTTAAACCGTATTGAGAAAAAAGCCGCCTTTTCCTTAGCCAGTGTTTTTGGCGTACGTATGTTAGGCTTATTCATGATATTACCCGTGTTCGCCATCTATGGTGAACAACTTACGGGATATAGTCCTATTTGGTTAGGATTAGCTATTGGAGCATACGGGCTCACGCAAGCTTTACTGCAAATACCTATGGGTATTCTGTCAGATAAATTTGGCCGAAAACCAGTTATTCTTGCTGGTTTAGTGGTATTTCTTATTGGTAGTATTGTCGCCGCAATGTCCGAGACTATTTATGGTGTAGTCCTTGGCCGTGCAATTCAGGGTATGGGCGCTATTGCTAGTGCGATACTGGCGTTGGCAGCTGATTTAAGCCGTGAAGAACAACGGCCTAAAGTGATGGCAACTATTGGTATGTTTATTGGTTTATCATTTACCTTTGCTATGATTTTAGGGCCAATAGTTTCAGATGCCTTTGGTTTAAGTGGTTTATTCTGGTTCACGGGACTATTGACTATTTTAGCGATGGCGATGATCCAATTTATGGTACCAAACTCTGTAAATAAAGCGCCCCGTGGTGATAGTGTCGCATTGCCTGAGCAAATTACTCGTTTAATTCGTCATCCACAGTTGTCACGTTTAAACTGGGGTGTTTTCATTTTACATATGGCACTCACTGCTTGTTTCATCACCTTACCTAAACAATTTGTTGCCAGTGGCTTATCACTTGAAAATCATTGGCAAATATATTTACCTGCTTTATTGGGCTCTTTCTTTTTAATGGTGCCATTTATGATTTTTGCTATTAAGAAACAGAAAGAAAAACCAATGTTTAGCGCAGCTATTACATTATTAGCGATGGCCTTATTCTTACTTTGGCTCTTACCAAGTGGCTTTTGGAGCTTAGTACTATCTGTTGTATTATTTTTTACTGCTTTTAACTATTTAGAAGCAACAATGCCATCAATTTTATCGCGTATAGCGCCTGCTGGCGTTAAAGGTAGTGCGATGGGGATTTATTCAAGTAGTCAGTTCTTAGGTGCTTTTGTCGGTGGTATTATTGGTGGGTATATTGCCAGCCAATATGGTGAACAAACTATCTTCTTAGTGATGGCTGTAGTAACTGTTATTTGGTTGATATTAAGTTTTGGTATGCAACCACTAAAAAAATCAAAAAGCTTTAGTTTTGCTACCCATATAACTTGTGAAAAAGAAGCAGATAAGATGGCTGAACAATTAATTAATATGTCCGGTGTTATCGAAGCAACATTAGTACACACCGAAGCAGTCGCATATTTAAAGGTTGATGTTAAAACCGCTGATTTACTCGCTATTAAAGCTTTATTACAAAATTAGACATTAGCGCACAGCTTACTTTGAGCCACACGGAATAAATTTAGCTATTGCTGACTTAGCAAACTAATAAAAGTCCGCTAAACTAAAACTTACTTAATCCTTTATTTTAGTGTGTCATTATTATGTCAGAACATCATACTTACAAAAAAATTGAAATGGTGGGTTCATCTAAAACCAGCATCGAAGAAGCTATAGAAAATGCTTTAGCGGAGTGCCATAAAACCATAAAAAATATGGATTGGTTCGAGGTAACAGAAACGAGGGGGCATATAGTTAATGGCGCCGTTGGTCATTATCAAGTAACTTTAAAGATTGGCTTTAAAATAGAGTCTAGCTAATCGGACGTACCTTATCTTAGCTTAGCGTAATATAAGCTAAGTTAAGTCTATTTAGCTTACTTAAGCGTAGCAATGTAATCGGTTAGCTTATTATTACCGAGTATAATTTCTATATCATCATCCTGTTGTTTGCCAATTAATGCAGTCCCCATAGGGGATTGTGGTGATATTACCGTGATATTTATTTCATCGAGTTGGCAACGAAATCCACCTGCGGCAGGGCCAATAAAAAACCAGTGATTAGCTTTCAAATCAGCGGATAATTGTACTAAAGCACCTAAAGCAATATAACTATCACAATTGAATTCAATAATACTGAGTGCTTTATAAGCATCAATCGCATGTTTGAATTCAATCACTCGTTTAGATTGTCCTTCAGCTAAGTAGCTCGCTTCGATCGCTAGTGTATCATATTGTGTCTCAGCAACACTTTGATCATCAACTGCAGCAGCATGTGCATCATTTGCAGCATCAATAGCTTGTTGGTATTCTTTTGAAAGCTCAGTAATAACAATTTCAATTATCTTTTTTTTATTAGGCATTAAATTTTATTCTATAGTGGTTATAAATATTGCTAATCAGTAGTAGCTTAGTTACCAATAGTAACTACTTAGTTGAGTTACTATTATCTCTTTATTTTAAGCTAATATTAATTAAGTCATTTTATCATAACTTGTATTTTTATCTAAATGTCAGTAAATTAATGACATTATAATAACTGGTACGACCAATAGCAGAGACTAATTATGACAATAACTGCCTATCCACATTTATTAGCGCCACTAGACCTTGGCTTTATCCAATTAGCTAACCGTGTTCTTATGGGGTCTATGCATACAGGCCTTGAAGAAGAACGAGGTGGTTTTACTAAATTAGCAGCATTCTATCAAGCGAGAGCGAAAGGCGGAGTTGGCTTAATTGTTACCGGTGGTGTAAGTCCTAATTTACGCGGAAGAATTGAGCCGTTTGGTAGTGAGTTAAGTCATTTTTGGCAAGTAAAAAAACATAAACAAGTTACAGACGCTGTTCATCAATACCCAACTAAAATTTGTTTACAGTTATTACATACTGGTCGATACGCATATCACCCTTTTGGTGTCGCTCCAAGTAAAATTAAATCACCTATTTCTCCCTTTATACCCAAAGCGATGTCGGTTAGACAAATTAAATCAACCATCAAAGATTATGCTTACTCAGCTAAATTGGCCGCTAAAGCTGGTTATGATGGCGTAGAAATAATGGGTTCAGAAGGTTACTTAATTAACCAGTTTGCTTGTGTCAGAACTAATAAACGTGGAGATGAGTGGGGCGGTAATATTGAAAATAGAATGCGTCTAGCTATTGAAACGATCAAAGCGGTACGCGCCAAAGTGGGCGAACAGTTTATTATCATCTTTCGTTTATCTATGCTGGATTTGGTTGAAGGTGGTAATAGTTGGGAAGAAGTTGTCACCATGGCAAAAGCCGTAGAGCAAGCAGGAGCTACATTAATTAACACAGGTATTGGTTGGCATGAAGCACGTGTGCCAACCATCGTAACGTCAGTACCCCGGGCGGCATTTACTTGGGTTACTGAAAAAATGAAAAAAGAAGTGTCTATTCCATTAATTACCACTAATCGAATTAATACACCTGAAGTTGCTGAGCAAGTTTTGGCGACAGGGCAAGCTGATATGGTCTCAATGGCGAGACCTTTCCTTGCTGATGCTGAGTTTGTTAATAAAGCGGCGAGTAATAAAGCCGACGAAATTAATACCTGTATTGGCTGTAACCAAGCCTGTTTAGATCATGTTTTTGAACAAAAAAGAGCTTCATGCTTAGTTAATCCAATGGCATGTTATGAAACCGAATTAGTTTTAGAAAAAGCTAAAAAAGTTAAAAAATTAGCGGTAATTGGCGCAGGACCCGCAGGTTTAGCCTTTAGTGTTTATGCTGCAGAACGAGGGCATAATGTTGAGCTATTTGATAAAATTAGTGAGATAGGTGGTCAGTTTAATGTGGCGAAACAAGTGCCAGGTAAAGAAGAATTTTTTGAAACCTTGCGTTACTTTAACAAACAGTTAAGTTTACATAAAATTAAAGTTCACCTTAATAGTGAACAAAGTGCAGAAAGTTTACTTGAGGCTGATTTTGATGAAGTAATACTTGCTACCGGTATTAAACCAAGAAAATTAGGTATAGAAGGCTTAGAAGAGGGCTTCGCAAGTAAAAAAGTGCTTACTTATTTACAAGTACTACGAGATAAAATCGAAGTAGGCAATAATATTGCCATCATAGGCGCAGGTGGTATTGGATTTGATGTAGCAACTTACTTATCAGAAAAGTCATTAACGAATGATCTCGAAGCATGGCTTAAGAACTGGGGTGTTGATAAACATTACCAGAAAAACGGTGCTCTGCTAGATAAAAAAGATGTACCTAAGCATAATCCAGAAAGAAATATTACTTTAATACAGCGTAAGGCCACTAAGGTAGGTAAAGATTTAGGTAAAACTTCTGGTTGGGTTCATAGAGCGAATTTAGTTAAACAAGGCGTTAATATGATCGCTGGCGCGAGTTATAAAGCAATTACCGAACAAGGTTTAGTGATTGAAGTTGATGGTAAAGAGCAATTACTTAAAGTCGATAATATTATCATCTGTGCTGGGCAAGAATCGAATAGAGACTTACAGCAAGCATTAATTGATGGCGGAGTGCCCGTACACCTTATTGGAGGTGCGAATGTTGCGTCTGAACTCGATGCTAAACGGGCAATACGTCAAGCAGCTGAATTAGCAGTACAAATTTAGTCCTAATTAGCACTTATCGATGTAGTTTAGGGTAGTTAACCGAAGAAAAACCCTATGTTTCTTTGGTTAACTATTGATATACTGTTCCGAATTGGTTTTTTTAGATAGAGTACAGTGCAAGAAATAATTGTCGATAGCAGTGATGTTGAATTTTTCACCACGCCTAAAGAGTATAAGCAGCAGTTGTTGTTATTAATTGAAGGTGCGCGAAAGCGTATATTCATTACTGCTTTGTATCTACAAGATGATAACGCTGGTAGAGAAATCCTCCACGCGTTATATCAAGCTAAAGCAAAATTTCCTGAGATAGAGATCAATGTTTTTGTCGACTTTAATCGTGGTCAACGCGGTTTAATCGGTGAAAAGGCGAGCTTAGGTAACCGTGCTTTGTACTTAAAGTTAGCACAAGATTATCCGCAAAAAATCAATATATATGGCGCTGCAGTAAAACGTAAAGAGGTCTTTGGTGTTTTACATCTTAAAGGTATGGTCTTCGATGATAAGCTTTTCTATACGGGCGCAAGTATTAATGATATTTACTTACACCAAGGTGAACGTTATCGTCTAGATCGGTACTGTACTATCAATAGTGTGACATTAGCCGATAGTTTCTGTCATTATTTAACGGACACTTTTATCGATTCAGGCCTCGCGACACTACTTAATCAAGAGTGGACACCTGATGCAATTGAACAAAAGAAAACGTTAATTGCCTTAAAGTTTAAGTTAAAAAAGTCTCATTATAGCGTTGCTCAGCAACAAGGTCTCAGCCAGTCTAAGATAATAAGTGATAAAGCACTTATTACGCCGTTAGTTGGCTTTGGACGACGTAAAAACCAGCTTAACCAAACTACTCGTCATTTAGTACAAAAAGCTAAAGATAATTTGGTACTTTTTACGCCTTATTTTAATCTACCTCATCCACTTGCTAGAGACGTTATTAAGGCATTAAAACGTGGTGTTAAAACAACCGTGGTTGTTGGTGATAAAACCGCTAATGATTTCTTTATTGGTAACGATGAAGACTTTAGCACTATTGGCATTATTCCCTACGTTTATGAAATGTTACTTAAGCGTTTTGTAAAGCGTTATCAAAACTTTATCGATCAAGGCTTATTGAATATTCACTTGTGGAAAGATAAAGACAATAGTTTTCACCTTAAAGGTTTAAGAGTTGATGATCGTTACCACTTGATCACCGGTAGTAATTTAAACCCTCGTGCTTGGGCATTAGATTTAGAAAATGGTTTATTAATTGATGACGCTAACAAACACTTTTTGCAGACAACCGATGATGAACTCGTTGGTATTTTAGTTAATACCACTAAAGTGAGGCATTATTCTGATATTGAATCAGTAGATGATTACCCTGAAAAACCACAGAAGTTATTGAAAAAAATACGTATTGCCCAAATTGATAGAGTATTAAAACGGTTCTTGTAGGTGTATCTATTATAACGATTCCCCTTTATATTTAAAAAGGGAATCGTTAAATAAATAGAGTAATATTGAATCGATTAGAACGATTTTTTTGCCTGTACTCTTATTTCAAAACGATTAATATCTAGGTTTTCACTCTGCGGAAAGGCAAAATCGATATGAATGATGGGATAGTTACCGCCAGAATGAGGTGAGTGTAACCTCAAGCCAAGTCCAGCAGAGCCTAGCCAACCCTCTTCTATATTTTTGACCGTAGACTCGCCATAAGTTCGACCCGCATCTACAAAAGCGACACCAGCTAAATCAAAGAGTTTAAAAAGATTAATTTGTGGATAATACCTGATTTCAGATGTGAGCTTAATGCTATTTTTGCCATGCTGATATTGCAGTGGAAAGCCTCGTAAACCTGTATTGCCACCCATAGTTACTGGCTGGTCAAGATATTGATTTGTACTGGCAACATTGTTATTACTTAAATAAAAGCCCCAGTTTTTATTTAATTGATAAAAATATTCCCCACTAACCTTTACCAATAAACGATTACCTCTTTCTTGATAAATATCATTTGCCAGTGCTAGATCAAGTAATAACAGGGCATTGTCATGCAGATTAAAGCCTTTCTTTACTCGCATTTTCCAAACTGCCCAGGCCGATTCTTCTTTATTACCATTGCCTATACCCAAGCTTGAGTTAATTTGCCAACCATGATTAAAGTCTTCTATCTGGGTAATTAAGCGTACGTTTGTGAGTTTCCTAAAGTCCTTTTCAATATATTCAAAAGCAATCCATGGATAAAGTAAATCTCTATCTTTAGGTTGAACATTGGTGAGTGTAGGGTTGGCTAAATCGCTACTCTGTTCACTTGAAAGTTCGGAGAAAGTGTTCTTATCCTGTGTTATACCTAAACGATACCTTAATAATCTACTATCATCGTTAAAGTTTAGCCAGGCATAGCTACCTTCTTTAAAGCTTATATCATTACCAAAGACACTGTGGTCTTGATTATTTTGAAAAAGAGTATCGTTACGTGACTCTTCATTAAAACCTAATTGATAGGCTGTTTTAGTATGAAAACTAGCAAATGTTTTATCTAGAAATAAGCTGCGCTGTTGGCCATCATCGTTATCGGCAAAGCTTAATTTTACTGAGGTATTTTGTTTTTGAAAAAGTGGGATAATGGCATGTAGTTTGTAACCTGAACGTTGAGTATTTCGGTATGATTCAATTTCAGTATCGATACCTAGCCCAAGTAAATTACGTTCTTTGATACCAAAACTGTAAGTGTTCATACCTCCTTTACGGCCAAAGCTAACGGTAGGCATAAGTGACCAATTATCCCAAGTGGTAATGGTAATCTTTTTTACATCTTCATCAGTGCTAACCTCAGCATCTCTTAGGAATCTCCTACTTCGTAAATGGCGCTCAAGTTCAGCCATATCAGCAAAGGTTTTTGTACATTTATTAATAAAAAAAGTTGCCTCATTTTCTAAGGTTACTATTTTGGTATCAATGTGAATAGCGTTGGCCCAGCGATGTAAAAAAGTAAATCCTTCTTCGTTTATATCAAAAATAGTTTGTGGTTTGAACGTTATCTTAGGTTGGTTGGTATCGCATAATGCTATTTTGTTGGAGAGGGCAATAGCTGAGTCATCTAACTGGACACTTAGTGAGTTATTGGTAGTGATTTGGTTATTAATAGTTTGTTCAGCAGACGCTATGACGTCATAGGAAGTAGATAATAGTAATCCAACGACTATTAATGATAGCAGGTTAGGTATTGCTCTATTACGCCCAGTAAATGATATTTTTTGCACAGATATTGGCGATATAACATTACATTTTTTTATTGTTGTTATGACTTCTAATAAAAACAGCATCGCGTACCTAAAATAGAGAAGTAAATAAGTAATACTTTTATATATCACACATTTAACTATAGCGTTAATCGCTAGCTTCAACATTTTTTATTTAGTTTATTACTTTTTAGTACTCTCTACTTTTTTGAGCTTAGCGTCCTCAACCATTACTTTTACTTGCGCTAATAATAACTTGGCATCGTAAACAATACCGTCTTTGACTGTGTAATTAACGCCACCTGCACGGATAGGTTTATTGTTTTCATCTAAACGAAAATGACCTGTTCCGTAAAGTACTTTAAGGTTACGTAATGGGTTTTCGGCCACTATGACTAAATCTGCTTTTTTACCCACACGGATAGAGCCAATGTCATGTTCCATACCTAAGGCTTCAGCGCCATTAATCGTAGCTGATTGAATAACTTCTAGGGCATTAAAACCAGCTTCTCTTAGTAGCTCTAATTCTCGAATATAACTAAAGCCATAAATCTTGAATATATAACCTGAATCCGAACCTACAGTTACTCGCCCACCATGATTTTTATAATCATTTACAAACCCCATCCATTGTTGATAATTTTTCTTCCAAGCAATTTCATCATCAGTGGTCCAATCGAACCAATACGAGCCATGAGCATTACGGTTAGGTTGGAAAAAATCCCATAAAGTTGGCAAGGTATATTCTTTGTGCCAATCGGCATTCATATCACGCATTAAATCGCGATTCGCTTCGTAAATGGTAAAGGTAGGATTTAAAGTGAAATCTAAACTGAGTAATTCATCGCGAACACTTAACCATTTTTCACTGTTTGGCTTTGCTGCTTGTTGCCATAACCTGCCGGCTTCAGCGAACCTATCTTGCTCATTATTATAGTTATACTCAGGTGAGTAATTTTGGATATGCTGATGTTCAAATAATGCTTCAGGCAAACCATACCAATGCTCCATTGTAGTTAGGCCTAAACGTGCAGAATCGAGCACGTTCATATTTGTTACGTCAATTTGAGCGTGATGCATCATGCTACCTAAACCTTGTTTTTTACCTTCGTTGAGTGCAGCTATCATTATCTTCGGTGTTGCGCCAAAAAATTTAATACCTTTTGCGCCTTTTTTAGGAATTGATTTTACCCATTTTTTAGCTTGCTTTGCTGTCGTTATATTTTCATCTAACCCTAAGCCAAAAACAAAGTAGGGGATGATACGAGGTGCGGCAATACTATTTTCTTCACTGCGCTTCACATGCTCTATCACCCAATCAATACCATTAAAGCTTCCTGGCTCTCGTACTGTGGTAATGCCGTGAGCTAGCCATAATTTGAAAACATATTCGGCTGGAATATTATTGGCACTGCCACCGATATGGCCATGCATATCAATAAAACCAGGTAACACATATTGACCTTCAATATTAATTTCTTCATCACCAGGGTGTGCTATGGGCCTAAGTGTTTGCGAAATTGGTACACCAGGATTACCAACATTAACTATTTTTACTATGCGATCATTTTCAATGACAATATCCATTGGGCCACGTGCGGGAGCGCCTTCACCATTAATAATAATACCGCCTCGAAGGATTAGACGTTTATAAGGGCCTTTACCTGTTTTTCGTTCTGGGGCCTTGGCATCACCAGATGCTAAAGCCGGAGTGACTGTGGTGATATTAACGATTAATATGATAGCTATGTAAGTAAAAAAATAGCTAAGTAAGTATAAAGATTTATTCATTGATTTATTTCTAATATTTTTGATATCTATAAGATACTATAGCTTATGTTAAAAAGTAATATGAACTATGATTAAATGAGTTACAGTAGAGAAAAATTAGTTGAAGGTTAATTATGTTCAGTGAAAAAATGATGCCACACTTTAGTGATACCGATGCGTTGGGTCATATTAATAATACTAAACCACCAGTTTGGTTTGAAGGCGGGCGAGCACCTATATTTAAGTTTTTTACTCCTGATTTAGATCCAAAGAAATGGCAACTTATTATTGCTAAAATTGAAGTGTCTTACCATGCTCAACTCTTTTATGGTGAAGAAATTGAGATTCGAACATACATTAGTCGAATTGGTGGTGCTTCATTTGATGTCTATCAAGAGCTTTGGCAACATAGTGAAAAATGTGTATCAGGCACTGCTGCCATGGTAAGTTTTGATTATCAAGCGCAATGCTCTAAAAAAATATCTGATGAAATTCGTACACAGCTAACTAAGCACCTTATCGAATTAAATACGTCTTAATCGATTGTTTGTCATTTTTTCTGATCGAATATTAGCGCTATGATACTAATCTTCTGCGATAACAATTAATTAGTAGCCGAGATCATTGCCGTGTTTTCATACTATTTTTACCATGCTATTTATTGAGATATTTCTAAAAGAGATTAAAATAAAATAAATGAGCTTTTAACAAAAAATCACTCGAATTTGATCGCAGCTCACTATAGAATTACCTCCTTAAACTAAATTTTAAAGACTTACTTTCTTTCTATTTAAATAGATAAAGAAGCAACGTACGTCTTAATAGCTCAATTAATAGGATATTTTCATGGCGGGTGTAAATAAAGTAATAATATTAGGTAACTTAGGTAAAGATCCTGAGGTACGTTTTATGCCAAATGGCGGCGCTGTAGCAAACCTTGCCCTCGCAACGTCAGAATCATGGAAAGACAAGCAAAGTGGTGAACAAAAAGAAAAAACAGAATGGCACCGTGTTGTTATATTTGGCAAGCTGGCTGAAATTGCTGGTGAATACTTGAAAAAGGGTTCAAAAGTATATATTGAAGGCTCTTTGCAAACAAAAAAGTGGACCAACCAACAAGGTCAAGATCAATACTCGACCGACGTCGTAGTGCAAGGCTATAACGGTGTAATGCAAATGTTAGATGGTAAATCGTCTCAAGGGCAGGGCGGTGGTTTCGCCAATCAAGGACAGCAGCAAGGCGGTGGTTTCCAACAGCAAGCTCCACAGCAACAACAAGGTGGTTTTGCTCCACAACAACAAGCATCAGCACAACAAGGTGGCTTTGCTCCGCAACAACAAGCATCAGCACAACAAGGTGGCTTTGCTCCTCAACAGCAAGCACCAGCACAACAAGGAGGCTTTGCTCCTCAACAGCAAGCACCAGCACAACAACAAGGTGGCTTTGCTCCGCAACAGCAAGCACCTAAAGTAAATCCACAAGAACCATCAATTGATTTTGATGATGACATTCCATTCTAGATCATATAAAGATATAAAGTGTCAATTTAGATATTGAATGTTAATGAAACCCAGCGTAAATTCTGGGTTTTTTGTTTTTTAATAACGTCAGTGTGATTATTTCTCTACTCGTGGTCGCTGTTTCCTGCAACCATATTCTTTGGTGGCGGAATAACAATACGCGTATCAGAACACTTATTTATAATGTGTTGATGACCATCATAAGCTCCATCACCCATGAAAACGTCAAAGTCTTCGACCTGAGCAAGTATCACTGACAATACACTTGTATCCCCAACAGATGTCTCTGTTGACTCACATGCGATGATATTTTACATTGTGCTTTTCCTGATACCACTCATCTCTTCTATAAACTTTTAAGCCTGTGCTATTAACAATTAAATGAGCCTTGGTTCAATGGTTTCAATGAGCCTATTAACCTCCAATGAAATACTCCGTTTTGATAAATAGGTATAATCAGGTGCTTTGATATCCAGTTCCATTAATTTGATTAGGGATCGTGTAAAACCCTCAGTTTGACGTAACGGCAAGTGATATGCCCAACGCAACATCAAACAACATTCAATCGCTAAATCAGAATATTGTTGAGGTTGATCTCTCTGGCCTAGCATTGGTTCTGGGTGCCACTGATTCAAAATATCATAACTAAACCATATTGTAATATCACCTCTTTGGCACAAGGATTCATTATATTCAGTCCAGTTCTCAACTTTATATTTTAATTCTTAGAATTTATGGCGTTTAGATTCGTTCTGTTTATATGGCATAAAAGGGGGCTACTCCAAAATATTGAAAAGATCATAACTAAACCAGCTCAAGCTGACAAACTCTGATTTTTTTAATTTATTTAACAACGCCGGTAGTGACTCAGTTACCTCACAAGCCGGGGACCAAGCAATTAGGTATAAGCTGTTTAATTTTTAACGGGGGAATAAATTATGTCTCTAGCCTACTAAAACAACCTAAATTTTATAGCTAAAAAAATGCCCACAATGAGTGGGCATTTACGTTTTATTTCATCTGTAAGGTTTTATTCAATAGTCAAAGTTATACTTGATTGTAAATCTGCGGCAATCGCTTCCTCAGAAAACAGCACTGGACGCCAAGTACCAGTACTAAAGAGTTTAGTTTGATCACTAAAGTGCTCAGATTCAGGATCATGGCTTTGGCTATAGGTTAGCCATGCATCAGCTACAGGACCCTGCTCCGTAAACTCTAATGCCATAACCCAACTTGCGCCATGTACAACCATATAACCTAATTCTGGTATCATAGCGGCGGCATTAATATTGAACACACCGTCTAAATTATCACCGCCAGGTATGGAAATACGATCAGCATTTTTCATGTGAAATTGTAAATCACCCAATTTAGCATCTAGTGGAAATTTATAGTTTGATAAGGTTTGTACCGCATTTGCTAAGGCAATTAATACCGGATCGCTATTATCAGTTGCATCCTGTGCTCGTACTTTTAAGGTAGAAGGTGTATTAACTGGGTTGTTTGCATCAAAAGCATTGTCAAATAATGCGCGGGTAAATACACCATGACTACCCGATCTAAATTGACGCATTAACTCACGAAATACGTGTGCGCCACTACTCTCATTTGTATAAAGGCCGTCCCAATTAGAAAGTACTGTACACGCCTCAGTAATATCTATTGTACTTTCTTCTAAAGTGATTTCATTGGCACCAACACAACGTGCCACAACCTCAGCTTGTAAAAGCTCTGGCATTAAACCGCGCTGCCCTGTTACGACACTTTTTAACTCGGTTAATGAAAATTTACCATCGGCGCCGGATATACCTGTAGGTGAGACTTCTTCTAATAACTTTGCATTCATCCGAGTGCGCGGAGAGCGAATAGTTCTTTCGGGGCCATACACAATGGAATAACCTTCAAGAGGATTATTCACATTTGTTAGCCAGTGACTAGAGTTAGCATTAAAAACATAGTCGGTACGTGTCATTTGTGGCGCTGCAGAATATGGTGCATTGCCCGCGACTGGTGTTGATGGATCGGTTTGCCAACTGTAAAATGGATTAGCCCCATCTAATACTAATTGACCACTTCCTTCTGTCCAAGCAGCTTGCAGTGCCCCGCTGGTAAAGTCAGTCGGTGGGTTATTTAGTAGTTGTTTTAAACCTGCATCTATTGGCGCCGCTAAATTGGCGGTTCTTGCCGCATCAATGTAATACGCATTACCAGTTTTATCGGTAGCAATGGTATTTACCCAAGGAATACCCTGATGCTCCTCAAAGCTTGCTTTGAATTCAGCTAAGTCTTTCGCTCGGTTCATTGCCAACCATTGTGGCACAATATTAATATTACCAGCATTGGCATCACGAAATGTCATCACTTGGCCACTATAGTTCCAGCTCATCATAGGCCCATAATGTGTTGAGTATAGCGTCCGATTCACCTCGATAATATTGCCATCCTCAGCTTTTACTTCAACCGTATAATCTTGACTAGTCATATCAAGATAATCATCACCAAATTTATAACTTAATGGGTTTTCTGGATTAAGCGTTAAGGTGTATAGTGTCATACGCTTTGACTGACTAACGGTATGTGTCCAGGCAACGTTATCATTAAAACCTATTAATACCCCTGGCACGCCCATAAAGCCAACACCGGTAACATTCAGTTCACCAGGAATAATTAAATGACTTTGTACAAAACGTAGGTGTCCTGCCCATGGAAAATGAGGGTTAGACAACAGCATACCGTTGCCGCTTTCGGTTTTGTCTTTACCTAATGCCCAGCCATTACTGCCTAACTTTGAATTTTTAATCGTCAATTCATTGATTGTATTACCTAACCCTTGCGCTACTTGTGAAGGGTTAGCCGTAGCCACTTGCCCACTGACAGCATCTCCACTTGAAAGCAGTGCTAAACGTAAGTGAAAAGCATGTAAATCGATATTACTAATCTCAGGGATCCAGACCTCATCACGGCAAGGGCTAGGGTAATTACTGGCATCACCTTTTTCTTGTACAGCGTTATTAAAACCCTGCACGTAACCGTTAAGAACGGCTTGGTGTTCATCACTCAAATTTTCAAACGAGTCTTCCGCCTGTTGGTATACACCAAGGGCTAAAATACCAAAATCGTCATTAACATTGGTATCATTTTCACCAGCACCAAAAGTAACCGCGCGCTTTGCTCTGACATTGATGATTTGCTCAGCTAATGTACACATATTTTCTTGGGCATGGGCGTAACCTTGCCCATAAGAAAGTGACTGATAATTGGTTGCGGTAATATGTGGTACACCATACGAGGTATATTCTATTGTCACTTGTGTTGCAGGGTCTATTAAAATAGGTGCTATTGGTTCAACTATCGGTGGCTCTGTTATTACCACAGGATCGTTATCACTGTTACATGCGCTAACGCCTAACAGTAAAGTGAGAGGTACAATTGAACGTTTTATAATGTTGGTAAGTATATTTATTATCATTATTCGTTTTACTCCAAGATAAGGGGGATATTTAAATAATCTTAAACATCTGCTTTATGCCCATTTACCTTAACTACCTTCACCAACATTAGATACCTTACGGGTCGGTATGTATAAAATTTATATCATATTATTTCAATGGCTTACTGTCTCCCGATGTTTTACTACTAGCTCCCGCTTTAGTTGGACTTTTATTTATCCGTATAATATGTATAATAATTTATGATAAGTGATTATATTTTATGAGGTGAAAAGCATGGTTATGCTAATAAATCTAACCATACTGTTTGGTGTAGTTATGGCGATAATTGCGTTAGTTAATTATCGTGACAACCCTAAAGTGCAATTATGTTTTGTGGCCTTAATGCTATGCTTTTGTTTTTTATTAATTGAATTAACCTTGATTGAGCAAGTAAAAACTGATTTTAAAAATAACTTATTAATCACTTGGCTTTGTTTTAGCTCACCCGCTACAGTCGCAATACCAGCTTGGTTCTACTTATACTTTCGTGCCAGTTTACGACTTGAAAATCATTTCAAGGTTAAAGACTTATTACATTTTATTATTCCTATGGGATTTGCGCTATTGATGATCCCTTACGGCATTTTGTCTATTTCTGAAAAACAAACTATGTGGCAGGCCTGGTCTGACCATGAGACGGTGTCATGGGCATTCCAAATAAAACCAACACGCGAAGTGAGAATGGGTTTAGTGGCTTTATTGGGCGCGTTATATATACAATTATCTTGGCACGAGCTTAATTATCAACATAGCCGTAAAGCTCATGATTTATTGGTAGACTTTTCACGTTTACGATGGATTATTTTAATCATGGCGGGTGGGTTTTCTTGTATTTTGGTATTCTTTATTTTCCGTTTATCGTTCAAACATACCTGGCTAATCGCCTCTGTTGTTATACCTATGGTATTTTTTATCGGACTACTTTATTGGCGTTTACCCAAATTAGGTCGACGTTGGTGGCTTAATTTAAACGACCAAAAGGAATTATCAAAAATTGAGCATTCAAGTAGCTCCACTGTAGATATTAATCAAACGACTAACAACAAAGCTAAAGATAGAGGGAAAGATAAAAAATATCGTTCCTCAGTTACCGTTAAAGTGGCTGAAGAGACGATGGAGAAGATCCACCAATTAATGAACGCTGGTCTTTATAAAGAATCAAATATTACCCTGGGTGTTTTTGCCAAAAGGTTAGTCCTAAGTCAGCATCACTTATCGCAAATCATTAATGAACAAACGCAAGGTAACTATTTTACCTTACTTAATCATTACCGAATCACTGAAGCCAAACAACTGTTATTACAAACGTCTAAGAGTATCACTGAGATAAGCTACAAGGTAGGCTATAACAGCAAATCATCTTTTTATACCGAGTTTAAGGCTCAAAATAACTGTACACCCAGTCAGTTTAAGAAAGCTAACCTGAAAAATTGATGATAAATAAATTATTATCAATGATTAAATATTTTTTGGCGTAAAGCGGTGTTGTTGAATAAATGATAAAACAATCAGAGTTTGTCAGCTTAAGCTTGTTTCGTTATGATCTTTTTAATATTTTGGAGTAGTCCTCTTTTATGCCATATAAACAGAACGAATCTAAACGCCATATAAATAAGTGTTCTGATACGCGTATTGTTATTCCGCCACCAAATAATGCGGTGGCAGGAAACAGCGACCACGAGCAGAGAAACAATCACACTGACGTTATTAAAATACATGGTAGAATGGCGTGGTAGAAAAAGATGAATTATGGGCTTAGACCACTCGTAGAGTTGGCCATGTTATGCTACAAAACTATTATCGGGCCAAAATTAAAAGCACGTAAAACACCAAAGCCCAGATCTCCGCTCGCGTGCTAAATAGGATGATAGGTTTAGGAGTGCCAAAATCAGTGAATGTGACTTAACAAATTAGGATAATCAAAACAGGATTAGTTATTTTTTGATTTATTCAACAACGCCTATGCTTTAGGTTTCTATGAAGTATAAAATCCAACGTTTCTTTTTTGAGTCTAGTGAAAGGTATATCCTACTGATTAACTAAGAAAACAGCATTCCACTAATGCACGAAAACCTCTATGTAACAATCCATATAGAAAATGTCGGAGAGTCTATCAATACAATGTATACCAACTCACTAATTAGTTTTTTTCTCTATTTTTGCTAACTCTCTTTTTTTTACTTCTTCAATACGCCATTTTTGTAATTCTGTGTAATAGTGATCCCAAACACAAGGATTACAAGCACCACCGCCACAACAATCATCATCTGCTGGCGCAATTGGTTTTTCATGTGAATTTGACATAACTCTTTATTAACTCAATAGATCATACAACCTAGTATTTATAAGGCTAGAATAATAAAAAAAGCTCTGCATTTGCAGAGCTTTTGTTTATTTTATCGCAGAGTATTAGTTAGTCAAGTTCAGCTAACTTGTGCTCTAAATAATGAATGTTAGCGCCGCCATTAACAAAACCTTGATCATTCAAAATATCTTGATGTAAAGTTATGTTCGTTTTAATACCATCAATCACCAGTTCTGATAAAGCGTTACGCATACGTGCAATAGCTACATCACGGTTATCACCCCAAGTAATTAGTTTCCCAATCATAGAGTCATAATGTGGTGGAACAGAGTAATCAGCATAAATATGAGAATCCCAACGTACGCCTAAACCACCCGGTGGATGGAAACGCGTAATTTTACCTGGTGAAGGGATAAATGTACGAGGGTCTTCAGCATTAATACGACATTCAATAGAATGACCTGAAACCTTGATATCATCTTGGGTATAAGATAATGGTTGTCCAGCAGCTACACGAAGTTGCTCTTTGATCAAATCAACCCCTGTAATCATTTCAGTTACTGGATGCTCAACCTGAATACGTGTATTCATTTCAATGAAGTAGAATTCACCATTTTCATACAAAAATTCAAAAGTACCTGCACCGCGGTAGTTAATATCAATACAAGCCTTACAACAACGTTCACCAATTTTGGCGCGCATTTCAGGAGTAATACCCGGTGCAGGAGCTTCTTCTACTACTTTTTGATGACGTCGTTGCATTGAACAATCACGTTCACCTAAGTGAATGGCAGCGCCTTTACCGTCAGCCATTATTTGAATTTCAACATGACGTGGGTTTTCAAGAAACTTTTCCATGTAAACCATATCATTCTTGAATATAGTACCAGCTTCTTTTTTAGTTAACGCAATAGAGTCTACTAATTCTGCCTCGCTACGCACAACGCGCATACCACGACCACCGCCACCACCCGCTGCTTTAACGATAATAGGGTAACCAATACGTTTAGCATGGGCTTTGTTTGCTACTTCATCATCAGTTAATGGACCGTCAGAACCTGGTACACATGGTACACCAGCAATTTTCATTGCTTTGATAGCTTGAACTTTATCACCCATGATACGTATGCTCTCTGCTTTTGGACCAATAAAGGCAAAACCAGAGTTTTCAACTTGCTCAGCAAAATCAGCATTCTCAGCGAGAAAGCCATAACCTGGGTGAATAGCGACAGCATTAGTCAATTCAGCCGCAGTAATTATTGCTGGAATATTCAGGTAACTATCAGGTGCTGGTGCTTTACCAATACAGATAGTTTCATCAGCTAATAATACGTGTTTAAGATTTTTATCAGCAGTTGAATGCACAGCTACTGTTTTAATACCTAACTCTTTACAAGCGCGTAGTATTCTTAAGGCAATTTCGCCACGGTTGGCGATAACAACTTTATCTAACATGGAATAACCCTTATTTTTGAAATCTTTTATTTTAGATAAGTGGGCTTATTCAATGATGAATAAAGGTTGGTCAAATTCAATAGCGTCTTCATTTTGTGCTAAAATTTCTTTGATAACACCAGACTTATCAGCTTCAATTTGGTTCATCATTTTCATTGCTTCAACTATACATAGTGTATCACCAGCATTTACATGCTTACCAATTTCAGCAAATGCTGGAGAATCAGGTGAAGCAGACGCATAGTAAGTACCAACCATTGGAGAACGAACTATATGACCGGTAATTACAGGAGCAGCGACTTCAGCAGGCGCTGCTACAGGTGCTGCCATCGGCGCTTGTTGCATCGGAGCTGCTTGCATCATAGGAGCTTGTTGCATTACGACTGCGCCACGACTGATTCGTACTGATTCTTCACCCTCAGAGATCTCTAATTCATTGATACCTGACTCTTCAACTAGTTCGATAAGTTTTTTGATTTTACGAATATCCATTGGGACACCTTAATTTGAGTTACTAAAAATAATATTTTTAAATATAAGTTAATGAGTGGTCACTAACTGTTACGGTTTGTTATTCGTTATTATTAATCTGTTTGTACTTTATTTAAATAGGTATGAGCAGCATCAAGGGCAAAGCTATAACCTTGGGTACCAAAACCCGAAATAACACCTATGGCAATATCAGATAAATAAGAATGTTTTCTGAATGCTTCACGAGCATGTACATTTGATAAGTGTACTTCTATGAAAGGGATGGCAACAGAGAGTAAAGCATCTCTTAGCGCGACACTGGTATGTGTGAAAGCAGCAGGGTTAATAATGATAAAATCAACCTGTTGGTAACCTTGATGAATGGTATCGATTAATTCATGTTCAGCATTGCTTTGAAGATGCTGTAGTGTCATTTGCTTATCATCAGCCTGTTGACTCAGCTCAGCTATAATGTCTGATAAACTTTGCTTACCATAAATGGCAGGCTCACGTTTACCCAGCATATTTAAGTTTGGTCCATTTAACACTAAAACTGTAAACTTTGCGGTCATCTTCTGCTAAAACACTATTAAATAATAATTATGGCTAATAATTACATAAAATCTAGCCACTGTGAACAAAAAAATTTAATTTTTAATGTTTTTTTTATTATTGACGATAATAGCTGTATTTTCGAAGAATATAGCAGCAAAGTACTGGTCATACCTCTTTTGGGGAGGTAAATGTTTGATTTTTTTGTTATTTGGGCTATTATTATTTAGTTATTGTTATTACCATATTGATTTTAAAGGTTTTTTTATTTTTATTGCGGTTTTACCGTAAGGGATCTCACATCAAAGACTATTCCCTAGTTATTGTACTCATTGCGTGCCTTGTGACTTCACAAGTTTCAGCGATTGAGGTAATAACTCATCCACAAGTTGCTGAAAGTAGCTTAACTAAGTCGCAGTTACGGCGTATTTATACAATGCGCCAATTACGTTGGAGTGATAATAGTGCGATAAGTGTATTTGTTTTACCTAGTCGGCATAATATTCATAAGCGATTTGCTAAAGAACGTTTGCAGATATTCCCTTACCAACTTAACCGGATTTGGTATAAATTAACTTATTCAGGTTTAGGTGTTGCGCCGACAATCGTTGCATCTCAAGAAGAACTTATTCAAGCGGTTAACAAAACACCTGGTGCTATCGGTTATATAAGTGACAGAGTGGTAACAAAAATAAGACGAAATAAAAGTACGATGAGTACACTATTTCCTGAAATGGAAGATGAGCAACAGTTCAGCAGTAAAGGAGTAGTCAATGTTGTCAAAATTAAAGACTAATACTGCAGTTGAAATATTTTGTAGAGTTAATATTTTATATTGTTTTATAACGTTTATTTCGCGCACAGTGGTGCTCGCGGTAATCTTGACTGCTTACTACGCAGGAGCGATAAAAGCAGAAGATAATAAAACGTATTCAAACTCGCAAGACTTCCAATTTCACGGTTTTATTTCACAAGGGATAATTGATGTTAACGGCAGTGACTTTGTTAATGATGATGGGGAGCTGTCGACAGAATTAACTGAAATAGGCCTTAACGCTTCTTATCAATTATCAGATAAGTTTCGTCTTGCAGGACAAGTGGTTTATTTAGATGGTGGTAATCGATACGAAAAAGGCTTCAGGGTAGATTACGCGTTACTTGATTGGTCTGCTTACAATAGTGAATCTTGGCAAACAAATATTTATTTAGGACGCTTTAAAAATAATCACTGGCTATATTCAAGCTCAAGAGTTATTCCTTTTGCGCGACCTAGTATTATCTTGCCACAATCTGTTTATTTCGATGGTTTTCGGGATATTGCAGTAGGTAGTGATGGTGCAGCGGTAAAAATTAGTCATAGCAATGATGGATTAGGTAATTTCGACTTTACTTTGAGTTACGGTAAATCAACAGTTTCTAATGAACAAACTGATATTCTTTTAGGAGATATTGCCATGGGGGTCGCTAAGCAAGAATATGAGAACCATGCGAGCGTATACTGGCAACCAGCTTTTTCTCCTTGGCGTTTTGGTTTTTCTTTACTTGATTCAGATTTTAGTTACCAAAAAAATGAAATGTTTGACTTTGCTTCTGACGCAGATTTTAGTTTTCAGTTTTATACTATTAATGCAATCTACGAAGGTGAGTATTGGGAATTTAGTGGGGAAATTTATCAACAACGTTTTGTTACTGATGGCTTTTACGATCCTAATTTTTATAAAGATAGTACTGGCCAAGGATATTATGGGCAAATACGTTATAAATTAACATCAGATTTAACAGTCTTAGCTCGATATGAAAATTTTTACTTAGATAAAGAAGACAAAGATGGGTATAAATTGGAACAAAGTACAGGTGGTGCGGTACCATATTATTTTGGTTTCCATAAAGATATCACTATAGGGATTAATTATGACATTACCAGTGATTTTAGTGTTCGCATGGAATATCACTGGGTAAATGGCGCTGGTAGACTCACGCCTGTTGTGATGCCAAATACGCTAATTAATGACTCTGAAGATTGGCGTATGTGGGCTGTCCAGTTGATGTATTGGTTTTAAAAGTAGTAGGAAAATGAACAAAAAATTCGTTAGTGTACCAACCAAGCTTTTGACATTGATTGTCTCAACCTTACTCTTATTAGCAGTAGGGTTTTCTTCACTATCTTATTGGCGCTTACAAGCCGATTATCAAGAATTCCAGCAGAAAAATATTGCTCAAGGACAAGTACAGGTAAATTTACATAACAGTATTTTACGTAACAAGCTCACCGTTTGGATAGAGTCTTTTACTGATTTAATACAATTATCACAGCAAGACGACTTTTCTATTTTAGTGGTACAACTTGAGAAGCAATATGACGCTTTACAGTTACACCTTAATGTAGAAGATATTTGGTTAGTTGATGCTCAAGAAAATATTTTGTTTGCCACGAATGACTTCTCTCAAGCAATTCAAGATAACATTGCACAAGTATTCAGATTACAAGAACCTGAACACAGAATATATTGTCCACAAAGTTGCCAATTATTGTTGAGTTTACCCTTGCTAAATAAAGAAGGTGATATGGTGGTTGTTACCATGAGCACTTCACTTGTTGATATGTTGTTTGCGTTAAAGACAACATTAAATAGAGATGTTGCCGTCATCAGTATTCCTGTTGAAAATAAAAGTGGCATAAAGTCTACCTTTATTAAAGTCAGTTCAGCATCTAATATGAAATTAACAGAGTCTTTATTGGCTATTGAAAATCCTCATACATTACTTAAAAAAGTGTTAAATCAAGGCTTACAACTAGATTTAGATAATAATAGCTATTTAGTTGATTTATTAATTTTATCAAAACAAGCTAAGCAAGATTTTTATTTAGCCTTAATTGATGATGTAACAATCTACAAAGCAAAAAATGATGCTTATCAAAATCGCTTTATACTATCGTTAAGTCTTATCTTTAGCTTATTAGCCGGCTTTGTTTATTTTATTTCTAGTCCTTTCACCAAGAGATTACTATTGCTGTCCAATGCTTTACCTCTCTTAGCGCAAAAAAAATTCAGTCAGTTCCGGCAAGTGGACTTAAAAAGACCAAGACTATTTGCCGATGAATTAGATGTATTAGCTAATTCATCACAAGAACTTAGCTTTGAATTAGAACAACTTAATTTGGTGGTCGAGCAAAAGACTAAAGAGTTAGAGAATATTTCAATGTACGACCTACTCACGGGTTTACCGAATAGGAATATGTTGAATTACCATTTACGTAAATCACTTGGTAATATTGTCCGTCATAAAAGTGGTGTCGCAGTACTGTTTCTCGATTTAGATGACTTTAAAAAGGTGAACGATAGTAATGGCCACAATATTGGCGACAAACTACTTATTCAAGCAGCTGAACGTGTTTGCGTAAGCGTCGGTGAAATAGATCTAGTATGCCGCTTTGGTGGAGATGAGTTCGTTATTGTATTAAGTCATCTTAAAGGGATTGAAGAAGCTATTGAAGTAGCAGAAAAAATACTACTTCAATTTAAAGAGGCAATAAAACTTGGTTCAAATATTTTCTATGTATCAACAAGTATAGGCATTGCTTATACTGAATCAACGATAGAAAAATCAGATGATTTGATCAGTCATGCCGATATTGCTATGTACGAAGCTAAAGATAATGGTGGTGGAAAATATCATATTTATCATCAAGAAATGTTTCAGCGTGTTGCTCATCGAGTCATGCTTGAAGGTGAAGTTAGACAAGCGCTGGCTAAGCAACAGTTTAGCTTAAGCTTACAACCGCAAATATGTGCTAAAACAAAAAAAATATATGGATTTGAAGCATTATTACGTTGGCAACATCCTTTACGCGGTATGATCTCACCGGAAGATTTTATTCCTATATTAGAAAACTCACAACACATGATTGAACTAGGTTATTGGATTATACGTCGATGCTTTGAGCTAGTGATAGAACTAAAAAAATATGGTTTAGAGGACGTACGGATAGCAATAAATTTATCTGCGGGACAGTTTATGGATGCTAATTTACCGCTATTCTTAAAGGATTTGTTAGAAGAGTTCTCATTAACAGCGCAAAACTTTGAATTGGAATTAACAGAGCAAACCCTAGTTAAAGACATGGACTATACTATTACTACAATGCAGACCTTAAAAACTATTGGTTTTAGTTTTGCTATTGATGATTTTGGTACCGGCTATTCTTCGTTAGCTTACTTGAAGAAAATGCCTGTTGATGTGATTAAAATAGATAAAAGCTTTATCTATGGCATGTTAGAAAACCATTCAGATTTTCAAATCATCACTTCTACTATTGCCATGGTCAAAAATCTGGGTTTAATAGTGGTTGCTGAAGGTGTTGAAACTCAAGCGCAGTTACGTAGTTTGACTGAGAATGATTGCGATATTATTCAAGGGTATTATTATTCTAAACCAATTCCAGAGAAAGATTTATTATCTTCAATAGAGAAACATACAACAGGTGGTTACTGGAAAGTCCCGAAAGTTATTACTGATGATATCTCAGTAAATAAGTCAGCCTAAGCTTAACTGACTTATCTCTATCCATTATTTAAATATAGACTGAACGTGGCTAGTAAACTCAGTGGCTTTCATAAATCCGGTGGTACGCTGTTTAGTTAATTCATTGCCTTGCAAATCAAAAAATAAAATAGACGGTAACCCCAAAATGGTATAATGCCGAACAAGTTCGGCATTCTCAGTAGAATCAAAATCTGTCATGTCTATTTGCAACCACACTGTATTAGCTAAGGCTTTTTGTACTTGAGTATCTGTAAAGGTATATTTTTCAAATTCTTTACAAGCGATACACCAATCTGCGTATAAATCTACCATGACAGTCTTATCCTGCGTATTGGCATTAGTCACTTCATTTTGTAGTTGTGCTAAAGACGTTACTTGTTTAAAACTAGCGTGTTTAACATCATTGCTAGCAACGGTGTTACTTGGAAAGACTAATTGGTAGGCAAGGTTAGCACCAAAAAATAACATTAAAAATATAACTAGAGATCGTAAGCCATACCAAAAGCCTTTTTCCTGTTGCGGGCTTTGCCCTGCAGCATGATTTTGGTTAGCGACATAAAAATAGCTGGCACTGGCTAATATTAATAATGACCATAATACTTGGCTAGCGACTTCAGGGATAAAGCGTTCAAGTAAGAATATCGGAACAGCTAATAATAATAAACCGAAAATATTTTTGATTATATTCATCCATGCACCCGCTTTAGGGAGTAACTTACCGCCAGAGCTACCTAGTACCAATAAAGGTAAGCCCATGCCCAAACTTAGCGCATATAAAGCTGAGGCACCAAGTACTACATCACCTGTTTGAGAAATATATAATAATGCACCGGTTAATGGCGCGGTAGTACAGGGCGAAGCTACTAACCCAGAGATAACTCCCATCATCAGTACACCTGTAATTGACCCACCTTTTTGGTTGTTACTGATGTTATTTAATTTATTTTGCCAACTAGCAGGTAGAGCTAAATTAAAAACACCAAACATGGATAGCGCTAAAAATATGAATAATATACTTAAACTAATCAGTACAATGGGGTGTTGAAACAATGCCTGAAATTTTGCTCCAGCTAAAGCAACAACGATTCCTAATAATGTGTATGTAATCGCCATACCTTGTACATAAATAAAAGATAGGGTGAATGCTTTTTTAGTCGTTAATGTTTTACCTTGTCCGACAATAATACCCGTTAATATTGGGTACATAGGGAAGACACATGGCGTGAATGACAATAATAAACCACCAACAAAAAAGGCTATTAGCGTTAAGAGTAAACTATCTTGCTTGAGCATATCAGATAACTGATGTTGTTCACTTTTTGGAACATCAACTTGGTTTGGTTTAAGGTTATCACTCAGGCTCAGAGTTGATAACGTCGAGTCGTTAGTAATACTCTCACTAACAACTAATTTACTTAATTCAATGACTTTACTTGTTGGCGGGTAACATAGCCCCTTTTCAGCGCAGCCTTGGTAAGTAATTTTGATAGAGCCATTACTTGAAACTTGTCCAAGGTTTATGATGAATGATAATTGCTCAGTAAATATTTTTTGAATACCAAAAAATTCATCTTCATGGTCTATGCCTCCAGGTAATAAAACCGGAGTAAAGTTGATATCTTTACCTTTAAATTTAAATTGGTGACGATATAGGTAATATCCAGGGGCAATGTCGAAGCTCACTTCTAACTGATTATCTTTCTGATAAAAATTAAAGTTGAATGCTTCATCAACTTTTAAAAACTCATCGTCATTACTGAATAAGCTGGTATCAGAGATATCAAAAATTGATTGCTTTTCTTGTGCTGCAGCGGGATAAAAAGTAAAAGCTGCTAACATTATTAAGCATAGGGATAGTAAATTTTTCATTAAGCCTACTTCAAAGAGTTAGTGATCCAGTTTAAATAATACTTATCACCTTGCTGGATGTTCAAGGCAATAACTTCCACCACGTCATACGGGTGTAATTGGTTAATTCGATCATTTAACATCACGAATTTTTTTTCATCGGTTTTTATCAGTAACTGTACTTCATTGTCGCAATGTAATTCGTCTTGCCAAGAGTATACTGAAGTAATATTAGGAACAATATTAACGCAGGCGGCAAGTTTTTCTGTCACCAAACATTGTGCAATACTTTTAGCTACAGTTTCATCTGGACAGGTAGTGAGTACTAATTGATACAATTTTGTTACCTTATCGTTCTGTTCTTGTTGATAGTATACCTTGAGTGTTAAGGAAAACTTAGGGCTAATACTGATACTAAACGTTTGGCCTTGAAAAAGACCTGTTTAGCCCAATATAAGTTTCATAGAAAAATAAGGAATCATCATGTTTCAACTATTATTTGTACTTTTTATTATTATCCCTATCATCGAAATAACAGTTATTATGCAAGTAGGCGCCTTATTAGGTGTTTGGCCAACAATTGCTATTGTTATTTTAAGTGCTTGGTTAGGCGCTAAATATGTACGTCAACAAGGCTTGGTAACTTTACAGTCGGTACAAAAAAAAATGGCGCAGGGTGAGATGCCCTCAGGTGAAATAGTAACGGGGTTAATGTTATTAGTCGCAGGTGTTTTCTTAGTAACACCCGGCTTTGTCACTGATATATTTGGTTTGTTGTTACTCCTGCCAAGCGTACGTGTAGCAATTGCCGCTCAAGTACAACAGCACCTCAAAGTTAATCCACTTGGTGCAGGTGCCTCCTTTCATCATGGTTCAGCGGGTAATGTCTATCAGCATGAAAATAGTAATGAACCCTTCACGTCGTCAAGCACTTCAACAAATGAACCTATTTCACATCACCAAGGTGATACCTTAGAAGGGGAGTTTAAGCGTAAAGATTAGTTATACCAGCTCTACTCGAAGATGTATGATTCAGATAGAATTATAAACGTCTTTAGGTAAGGCATTGATTGAACAAAATAGTTATTATATTGTTGAAATCAATAACGCAGTATAAAGCGACTATAAAACATTTTCTTGGGGATGACTTAGCAAAAAAATCAAGGTTATATTTATTTTTAAGAACGCTGCATCGATGTAGCCTTTTAGAGAATGCAGGAGCACATTCTCCAGAGTAACCCTTAACAAAAATGTACCTTGATTATGATTCGCTCATGTTTCTTGAAACGAGTATTTCTAAGTGAAGTAGGTATGACCCCACTGATTAATTTATTATTAAGAGATCAATAAATTAATCATATTGGTATTTACTACTTACTAGGAATAAATTTATTTTAAAGCTGACCTTGTGTCGGCTTTTTTTATCCCCATTTCTATTATCAACAAGCACTAGCTAAGGCTAGAAAACTTACTAAACAATTAATTAATTAAACAAGTAATCTCTGGAGAGAATTAATGAGCATTCGTCCACTACATGATCGTGTCATTGTTAAACGTAAAGAAGCTGAATCAAAGTCTGCTGGCGGTATTGTACTAATGGGTAGTGCTGCTGAAAAATCTACTCGCGCTGAAGTTATTGCTGTAGGTAATGGTCGTATTTTAGAAAATGGTGAAGTACGTGCATTAGACGTAAAAGTTGGCGACCAAGTGATCTTCAGTGAAGGTTATGGCGTTAAAGCTGAAAAAATTGATGGCGAAGAAGTACTTATCCTTAGTGAATCAGATATTTTAGCAATCGTCGAATAATTAAGAACTTAACTTGTCGCTAATACTACACAATAGCGATATCAAAAGTGCTCACTTACTAGCGTAAGCTTCGTGCTTTTTCTTTGCTCTTGAGCCGATTAGCTTAAAGTAAAGCCTTAATATACTAATAGACTTCGCATTGTTTGTTAAAACAGTGTCAATAAACAAAATTATAGGAATAAATAACATGGCTGCAAAAGACGTATTATTTGGAAATGACGCACGAGCTAAAATGCTACGTGGTGTAAATGTATTAGCTGACGCGGTAAAAGTAACATTAGGACCAAAAGGTCGTAACGTAGTGATTGACAAATCTTTTGGTGGTCCAACAATCACTAAAGATGGTGTTACTGTTGCTAAAGAAATTGAACTTGAAGACAAGTTTGAAAACATGGGCGCACAAATGGTGAAAGAAGTTGCTTCTAAAGCTAATGATGAAGCCGGTGATGGAACAACTACTGCGACTGTTTTAGCACAAGCTATTGTTAACGAAGGTCTTAAATCGATTGCTGCGGGTATGAACCCAATGGATCTTAAACGTGGTATTGATAAAGCGGTAATTGCTGCCGTAGCCGCATTAAAAGAGTCTTCTACACCTGTTACTGATAACAAAGCGATTGAGCAAGTAGGAACTATTTCTGCGAATGCTGATGAGACTGTTGGTAAAATCATTGCAACAGCAATGGACAAAGTAGGTACTGAAGGTGTTATTACTGTTGAAGAAGGTCAAGCGTTAACTGACGAACTTGATGTTGTAGAAGGTATGCAGTTTGACCGTGGTTACTTATCACCATACTTCATTAACAAACAAGAAAATGGCACGGTTGAATTAGAAAATCCTTTCATTCTTTTAGTTGATAAAAAAGTATCAAATATTCGTGAATTATTAACAACACTTGAAGGTGTCGCTAAAGCGGGTAAGCCATTATTAATTATTGCTGAAGACGTTGAAGGCGAAGCCTTAGCAACTTTAGTTGTTAACAACATGCGCGGTATCGTTAAAGTTGCTGCTGTTAAAGCACCCGGTTTTGGCGATAGACGTAAAGCAATGCTACAAGATGTTGCTACATTAACTGCGGGTACTGTGATTTCTGAAGAAATCGGTATGGAACTTGAAAAAGTAACATTAGAAGATTTAGGCCAAGCAAAACGTGTCATTATCTCTAAAGATACTACTATCATCATCGATGGTATTGGCGTTGAAGCCGATATTCAAGCACGTGTTTCACAAATTCGTGGCCAGATTGAAGACTCTTCTTCAGATTACGATAAAGAAAAACTGCAAGAGCGTTTAGCTAAACTTGCTGGTGGCGTTGCCGTTATCAAAATTGGTGCTGCTACTGAAATTGAAATGAAAGAGAAGAAATTCCGTGTTGAAGATGCATTACACGCTACACGCGCTGCCGTTGAAGAAGGCGTTGTTGCTGGTGGTGGTGTTGCACTTGTTCGTGCAGCTGAAGCAATTAAAGATTTAGAAGGTGCTAACGAAGACCAAACCCACGGTGTTAACGTTGCAATCCGTGCTATGGAAGCGCCACTTCGTCAAATCGTAGCTAACTGTGGTGATGAGCCATCAGTAGTATTAAATGAAGTACGTAACGGTAAAGGTAACTACGGTTATAATGCTGGTAACAGTACTTATGGCGATATGATTGAGATGGGTATTTTAGATCCAACTAAAGTGACTCGTTCAGCACTACAATTTGCAGCCTCTGTTGCTGGTTTAATGTTAACGACTGAAGCTATGATTACTGATGCTCCAATTGATGCGTCTCCTGCTATGCCTGATATGGGTGGTATGGGCGGTATGGGTGGAATGGGCGGTATGATGTAATAGAGTTAAAACTCTATTTTTATAAGTCTAACCACTTAAACGAAAGCCTGAATAGAAATATTCAGGTTTTTTTATGTCTTAATTGTGGGCAAGCGAAAGCTATCTTCCTGCCAAGCCTAATGCCTTCTATGATACGATTACTGAC
>CAJWZC010000006.1 GCA_913049915.1 uncultured Colwellia sp. | reverse complement strand
CACCCGCATCAATAGAAGCTATTATGTCGCCTTTAGTGACGTTATGACATGAACAGATAGTTGCTGTATCAGGCAAGGCATCAACACCTAATGTCGGCTTATCAGCAGCCATTGGTAGGATAAGACCTTCAGGCGATTCTGGTAATTCAATCGCATTAAGCATGTATTGTAATAAGGTATCGTATTCACTGGTGTCGCCAATTAGCACGGCACCGAGCAAGGCTTTTTTATCAGACGATACAACAATCTTTTTATATACACCTTCAGGTTGGTTTTCGTAGGTATATGTTAATGAACCTTCAGTTTTACCCTGCGCATCACCAATTGAGCCTACTTCTACACCCATTAGCTTTAACTTCGTACTCATATCCGCACCGACAAATTCACCTTCTTCACCACTGATATGTTTGGCTGCTACTTTAGCCATGGCATAACCTGGTGCAACTAAACCAAAGATAAAGTTATTCCATAAAGCACATTCACCTATCGCGTAAATATTTTTATCTGACGTTTGACATTGATTATTAACAACAATACCACCGCGTTCGCCCAGGTCTAGGTCAAATTCACGGGCAAGGTTGTCATACGGGCGAATTCCCGCGGAAAATAAAATTAAATCTGTTTCTAATTCGGTATCATCACTAAAACATAATTTATAACGGCTAGTATTACCTTTTTCGATGACGCTCGTTGCTTTTGAGGTATGAACTTGTACACCTAAGGCTTCAATTTTTTGTCTTAATAAACGACCGCCGCCGCCATCGATTTGAACACCCATTAACTGTGGCGCAAATTCAACAACGTGTGTTTGTAGGCCTAGTTGTTTGATAGCGTTTGCCGCTTCAAGACCTAATAGACCACCACCAATAACCACACCAACTTTACTTACTTTAGCACTGGCAGCGATATCTTCTAAATCGTCAATCGTACGATAAACTAAGCAGTGATCTTGATCTTTACCTGGAATAGGCGGCACAAACGGATAAGAACCAGTCGCTAAAACAAGCTTGTCGTAGTGATATGTTTCACCACTTTGTGTGCTAACAAATTTAGACACTTTATCAATCGAAGTAACTTTGGCATTGGTCTTAAAGTTAACACCCAATTCTTCATAGTGCTCAGGGGTAGTCATCGCTAAATCTTCAGCCGTTTTACCACCAAAATATTCAGACAAGTGAACTCGGTCGTAAGCTAAACGAGACTCTGCGGATAACACAGTTATGTCGTAATCGGTATTTTGTGCCATTTCTTCAACAAAATGATGGCCAACCATGCCATTACCTACGACAACAACTTTAAATTTTTTCAATAACTGCTTATCTGTACTCATAAGGGCGTAATCCTACTCATAATGCGTGAATAAAATAAAACCAATGAGTAAATGACAGACTCTTTATAAGGTTTTATTCAAGATGCCTTTAGTACAGCAAGCTAAATGCCAACATTAAATCTCGATAAATAACAGTAGTTTAATTGTTTTTTAGTATGGTTCATTTGCTCATATGCACTAGAGTGAAGACTATTTAGCACTTGGACGGTGCAAGTAATAACAATTCCATTAAGTTTTTGATTTTGTTGTATCGAGGAAAAATAAATCAGGGCAAGGCGCTTGATTGAGCAATAGTTAGGTATTGGGATTTAGAACAGCGATAACATGAATAGCTGCGTTTTTATTAATTCGTTACACTTGATAAAGTCTACGCTCCATCAGCGTATTTATCTTGCTCAGACACGCTGAAATTTTTAATAAATTCACTGGCTGGCATAGGTCTTCCAGTATAATAACCTTGCACATAATCACATTTTTCGTCATGTAAATATTGTAGTTGCGCCTGAGTTTCGACGCCCTCAGCAAGTACATCTAATCCTAACGAGTGGCTCATCTGAATAATAGCTCTGGCAATAGATTTACTATCTTCGTCATTCTCAAGATCTGAAATAAAACTACGATCTATTTTCACTTTTTGGATAGGAAAGCGCTTCAGATAACTTAGTGAGGAATAACCTGTACCAAAGTCGTCCATCGCCAACTGAAAACCTGCATTATGTAAAGCTTGCATAGTCTCGATGGCTTGGTCAACATTATACATCACTGCACCTTCGGTGATTTCAAGCTCGATACAATTAGTGCTAATATTATACTGATCTAAAATTAGTAGCATATGTTGTAAAAAATCTTTACGCCTAAACTGCACTGGCGAAATATTTATCGCTACCCTTAATCCTTGAATACCCACATCTGCAAAGGTATTTATTTCACGACATGCCTGCGCTAATACCCAATCACCGAGTTCATTAATCAGTCCACTCTGTTCGGCGACCGCAATAAATTGATCCGGAGGGATCATGCCCTTCTCAGGATGGTGCCAACGTATCAATGCCTCAGCTCCAACCAAGCTATTATTGTTTATAGCAAAAAGCGGTTGATAATAGAGCTCAAACTGATCTTGAGTCAAAGACTTGGCTAGATCATTTAAAATCTCTTTATTTTTTTGTAATTTGACATTCATTTCTCGCGTAAAGAAACAGGTGGTATTACGGCCATTATCTTTCGCCTGATACATAGCAATATCAGCATTTCTAAGCAGCTCCTCACTATTATTAGCATCATCAGGATAAATAGTAACTCCGATGCTACTTCCCATAATAATAGCATTTCCATTTACTGTGATAGGTTTTTTTAGTAGCTGATTAAGGCGTTGAGCAAAACGAACTGCGTCTTCAATTGCGCTAACTTTATTAACAATAAATGCAAATTCATCACCACCTAACCGTGCTACCATATCCGTCTCTCGTCTTGTACCAGCAAGTCTTAGCGCCACTTCTTTAAGTAGTGCATCGCCTACTTCATGACCCATGGTATCGTTAATAATTTTGAAGTTATCTAAATCCATGAAAAAAACAGAAAATTTGTTATTTTTCTGTTTAGACAAGGCTATCGCTTGCTGCAGTCGACCTTGAAACATTAACCGGTTAGGCAATCCAGTTAGCGGATCATGCCGTGCCAGATGTTTTAATTGTTGTTCTACTTGTTTACGTTCATTTATCTGTAATTGTAAGTTACGGTTGTTATTGTCTAAAGCCATTTTTGCTTGATTAAAATGATAAGCCAATAAGCCAAATTCATCCTTTCTTCGATCATCCAGTAATTCTATCTGAGCCCCCTCAGCTGCTGCCTGAGGTTGCTGAAGTTGTTTTACCATTTGATACATAGGTATAATTAAACTACGGCGACAATAAATAAAGCCAAAAAACGCAGCGATAATTAGGATGGTGATTAGCAATACCAAGATCAAATTTGCCACCTTACTCGCACTATTTATTGCTACCTGCTGTGGTGTGACCACAACAATCTTCCAAAGAGTTTTTGGCATAATAAAAACCGATACGTTCACCGGTTCACCGAGTAGTAGATCTTGTTTAAAAATTACGGAAATAGTATCGGAACTATAATGTAAGTACTGATCACGTAATATCATTAGATTAGCGGTTATTAACTTCGCGTCTACCGAGGATATTTGCTTACTCTGCTTGGCAATGCTATCTGCCAGTAGTATATTTTCGCCTGACAGTGCTTGAATAAATGATTTATTTATCTCAGTTAAAATACTAGCGATTGGCTGAAATAGTTCCTGCTTTTCTGCGAGTTGCTCTACTGTAATATACTCTCGAGTTAAATGATTATTAGCTCTATTCGTTATTTTAGTTAACTGCTCATCGGGAAAAGACAAAAACTTATTATTACGATCGACGGCATAAGCATAACCGCCAAGTTTTGCGCTGCCCTTGCGTAATATACTCTTGAGTTGTTGAAGACTGACATCAACCGTCGCATTACCCTCGAATGTTTGCTGATTGAACATTGCAACAGTACAGGTAACCATTGGCGCTAAGGTATATGGGTCCATATAAGACTTTGACCAGAGGCACTCGCCTTGCTTGCTATAACGACCTGGAACATACCACTCTTCATTATGATAACCAGTACTCTCAGCATCATTGTATTGATCGAAATATTGCAAATCACCGAGACTGTCTCGCCCCCAAAAAAAGCTACGTCGCGCTAAACCAGTAGTGAATTTTTCCGGTTCAGGCCACACTCCGCCACCAGCAATAAATTTTTTATTTTCTTTTATATCAAGTAATTGAGGGATAACCTTGTAGAATAACCCTGGTTCTTTAGGTAATATTTCCCCTGTGGCAGCCAAGTTTCGGGCTAAATTTTCCGCAATACTGATACGCAGTGATATATCAGCAACAATACGTGAACCGGTCTCGTCGATTAGTTCTTTATTTTTACTGATCAGATAATCCTTTACGACAAGATCAACAACCAAATAAGTCGCCGCGATCATCACTAAAAAAAGTAGGCTCAAACCAAAAGAAAACTTAAATAAAATAGTATGTGTGGGCTTCACCCTGGGTCGAATAGAAGACATGGATTTCCTGGGAATTAGAGATACACATTACCAATCAAGATACATTTTTTAAAGTACTTGAGCTATTTCAATTTAAGGTGCTGTGATGAAATAATAGTTTTCGATTATAAGTCACAGCAACGATGAAGTGATGTTGAACAAGCGTTTCTTCAATGGTAACGGGTATGAGTTAATATTAAGAACTAAATCTCGTAATAAAGCTTCGGATATTCAACGCATAAACATTGATAAAACTATCCTTATTGTCAATGAATTAAGTATCATAACTATTACTTACACCCAACTAAACCATAAAATTAATAGATGCTACTATCCAGTTTTACGCATATTGAAATGAATATCAATAGACTGTAATGCTGTGTAATGTCATACTTTTTGTAGTGTCATTACACGCTCTACTTCCTACACAATGAACGCTGTTATCCATAAAATAAAGAAGATCAAAGTAGCACCTTGCCAAAATACTATCGGATTACGCTGTAAAAGTGGCTGGCTTTTATATTCTTCTAATGCCGAGGCGGAGGGCATACTCAACTCTACTTTTAATTCAGAATAAGCCTGAAAACGAAACTTAGGATCAGCTTGGGTTGCTTTTGATAACACCATATCAAGCCAAAAAGGCAAGTCGCTACGAAATTGTCGAATACTGCGATACTGCCATTGAGAATAATTGTCTAACCGACTCTTTACGTCATGAGTCAAGTGATTTTGTGCATTCATATCAGCTCTTTGCATCGGTTTGTACGGTAGTTCTCCGCAAAGCATTTCATAAGCAATAACCCCCAACGAAAACAAATCACTTTGATGGTCTGCATGTAAAGTCAATAGTGTTTCTGGCGCGATATAATTTAACGTTCCTTGAGGTACGGTTTCAGTTAATACATCATTATTTTCCGCCAGTGAGGCTATAAGGGCGGTACCGTAATCAATAAGAAACACTTTTCCCTGAGCATCAATCATAATGTTGCCAGGCTTTAAATCTCGATGAATAACCTCTAAGCGCTGAAACGAACGTAAAGCGATAATAATCTGTTCAATAATATCACGCACTTGTGCAAGGTTAGGTTTAGGATTATCAAACATCCATTGCCCGAGTGTTTGTCCATCAATATATTCGCAAATATGATAAATAAATTGGCTATTTTCACTACCGCGTTTTATTTTCATTACGTGAGGGTTACTAAGCTTTTCGCCTAACCAAGCTTCACGAATAAAACCTTGTAAGTAGTAGCTGTCTTCTGTGAGGTTTTGTGAAGGAACTTTGAGTACACAGGGCTCTTTTTGCTCAGCATGTATAGCTAAATATAGGTGTGAGCGAACACTGTTATGAATAACTTTACAAATTTGATAGCCATCGATTTTATTACCTACTGCCAAAGCGGGTGGGATGACTTTATTAAGTAATTCTCGTTCAACCTCAATTAATGCTCTATTAGGTGTTGCGCCAATTTGTACCAATAAACAACTAACATTATCTTTACTACCATTAGTTATCGCTAACTCAGTCAAACTCTTAGAAATTTTCTCCAAGTCTTTGCTAGTCGATTCCTTAGATATATTATTGAGCTGCCCTTTTAATTGTTGCATGGGTATATAGTCATGTACACCATCACAAGTTAATACAAAGACATCACCCGCTTGTACGGCAACTTCTTGTACATCAACTTGTAAACGGTGGTCAGCCCCTAAAGCACGGGTTAATACACTATGAGATGGTCCCTGCTTTTGTTGATGATCCGTTGTAATTGCCTCAAAAGAATTTTGTCTATATAGACTAATTCGAGTATCACCAACATGAAAAATATAAGCGGTTGATGATTTGATGATTAGCGCTGAAAACGTTGTTAACCATTGAAGGGAATAGCCTGACTTGTTATCTACTTGTGCATTAAGCCACTGATTTAAACTTGATAACACCTTACTCGCCGATTTTTGGGTCGACCATGTTGCTGGTGTTGCATAATAGTCACCAATAAATTGTGTGACCGATATTTGCGCAGCTTCAGCCGCCTTACTTGCACTAGAAACACCATCGGCAATGACAGCAACAACACCTTTGGCGGTTAGCTCTGCGGGATTAGGTACTAAAGAAGCAAAAGCATCTTGATTATCAGGCTTAATACCTGCACTACTGTAACCACCTAAAGAGACCTCTAACTTAGCTTGAGTAGTCTTGATAGCGGTCGTGTTTTTTTTTATCATTGCTTGCTCATACGAGTGTTGTTCATGTTAGTGATATGTATACCCCAATTAACGTAACCACAGGATAATGAATAGTATTTATCCCGTGGTTAATGCATGTAAACTAACTAACTTGAATTAATTCTACTGTGCCATCTTCACGAATCTCAGTCATAGAGCCTTTTGGCTCTTTCATAAAGAGTAACGTGATAAAACCAACGACAGCCGTTGCCGCAATCACTAAGAAGAAATCTTGATAGCTCACCATAGATAATACCGTTAGATAAACAACCGCACCAACATTACCATAAGCACCTGTCATACCGGCTATCTGTCCTGTTAATCGACGTTTAATTAACGGTACTGCAGCAAACACTGCCCCTTCGCCTGCCTGAACAAAGAACGAACATACCATTGCAGTAATAACAGCCAATACCAGTGGCCAAGTACTGTCAATAAGTGACATAGCCAAATAACCTACCGCTAAACCAGCCGTTAAGATAAGTAAGGTTTTTTTACGACCAAACTTGTCACTTAACCAACCGCCACCAGGTCGCGACATTAAATTCATAAAAGCATACAACGAAGCGAGTAAACCCGCATAAACCATATCTAAACTAAAGGTTTCAGCAAAGAATAGAGGTAACATAGAAATAACCGCTAGTTCAGAACCAAAAGTCGCAAAATATAATATATTTAGTACCACAACTTGTTTAAATTCATAGCGGTGAATCTCAGGGACTTTTTCACTAAATAAATGCCCGTTAATTTGGTAGGTTTTTCTTACTTCAACAATAAAGAGTACTACTAAACCCAGATAGGCAGCCATGGCCATATTACTTGAAAGTAAACTAACGCCTTCAGGCGACAGCTTCCAAGTCAGTAATACTAATGCCCCATACATAGGTAACTTCATGATTAACAGTAAATAAAAATCACTTACGCTGGTAACTTCCATCGCACCTGTTTGTTTAGGCTTAAAATAGGTAGCCCCCTTGGGTGTGTCAGTAACATTGGTGTACCAAATAAAACTAAAAATCAAACTTAATAAACCAGTCAGGGCAACTGAATAACGCCATGCTTCTTCTACCCCAAAAGTATCGCCAATAAAAAGGGCCAACATAGGTAAAGACATTGCAGCAGCCGCTGAGCCAAAGTTACCCCAGCCACCATAAAGACCTTCAGCAGTGCCTAGCTCATGGGCTGGAAACCATTCACTTACCATACGAATACCAATAACAAAACCAGCACCAATAAAACCTAGTAAAAATCGAGATATTGCTGCTTGCTCAAAATTTTGTGCTAAAGCAAACATAAAACAAGGCACACTGCAGACCGCAAGTAACACAGCAAAGGTTAACCTAGGGCCATATTTATCAGTTAGCATGCCAATAATGACACGTGCTGGTATAGTCAACGCGACATTTAAAATCAATAATGTTTTAATTTCACTACTGCTCAGACCTAAACTATCGGCAATAACAGCAAGTAATGGTGCATGGTTAAACCACACCATGAAGGTGATGAAAAATGCCATCCAACTTAAATGGAGTATTTTCATTTTCCCTGTAAATGACCACAACTTTATGCCAACTTGATTACTCATTATTTTACCCTATAAAATGTATATAACTTTATACAGCAAGCAAAATGCCAGTCATTAATATTATTTTATAAAGCAAATATATCAATTAGTTAAAGTAGTCTATAATAAATACCTAGCTAAAAGTGTGCACTATTTATGGGGTACCGCACCTAGACAGTGCAGTTATATCAGAGTCTAAAACAGGTAAGTTAGCTATTTTAGGCTAATGACTCATCTTGTTGTAATAATTTTTTGAAATATATAGTTTGAAGATACCTACTTCAAGTGCCTCAAACTAATCTAAAAAGCGCTTAACATGATCACCTTTAAAGATACTACCGTGTTATGGGCACATCATATCTAGCTTACTTACTCATCTAATCCGACGCATTGAGAGTCTTTAGCTTTTATAAAAATAATATTAAAGTGTTCTATGGGACAATCTGCATGAACTTTATCTGCCGAGATTTGACTTAATATCGCCGCCAGCAGATTGATACTACGAGAAGATATAATGCTGATTTCAGCCAAACAGTTAATAAAATCAGTCAATAGTCAAAACCAGCGGCTCGCTCACCAGCACGGAATACGACAGCTCGGGCGTTACTGGCAGTTAAGGGAAGTTGTTGGGTAAGGCGAGTCGCTTGATCAAGCTTTGTAGCTATTTCTGCAACACAAACAAAGTAATTGTTTGAAAGTTCAGTCATTTGAATTGTTATCTTACCAAGGGTCTATTAACTATAGACACTGATAACTAGGCATGTAGTTTGATTTATTGATCTAAATCAAACTTGTGACAGACAGTATATTTCCTAAAGATTCCCCTTTAAAATAATACAGATAACGAGTTTACTGCACTGTTTGTGTGTAAAACTCACCAATGTATTGGCCACCCTTAATTTTTATAATTAAACGTAGTTTATAGCTATCAACTTGATTAGCCAAAAGTCCACCTAGTGGTGTATTACTGCGCCAATAATAAGGACTTTTTTTCATACCCAAAGGATATGGTGTCATTTTGTCACTTTTATCGACTAAAAACAGTGTTGCACTATCTAGTGGAAACGTTGAATTAACCTCAGTCACACCGGCCTCGTCAGACACATTTATTTTAAATTCACCAGAGAGAAGTACGCAACTTTTATTAGTAATATCACAATGTCCTTCTGGTACTAGTTGTACTATTTTATTATCATCCGCTTTATTTTCTTCATACAGATCCGCGCCAATAAAGCCAAATATAGCGAGAAAAGGCGCAACCACAAAGGCCATTTTAGTGTGTTTATTCATAAAGTTTTATTCTTATTATTGAATATGTGAATCATCATATTTTGGAGCATTAAAAAGGACTACTTGGCCAACTGAATACGGTTTGCCGATAGTTCAGTGATCTCTTCAGGCTAGTTAATGAACTATACTAATTAGACTCATTGATTAATCAAATTACTATATTTCATTTTCTAATAGTTAATTAGAGCTTAACAAAAAAGGCTAAACGACGGTTTATATAAATTATCATCTAGCCTTTATATTATCTGACGTAAAGTCAGTCACGCCTAATCACTTAATATTCTAGTGATCGTGTGCTGCGCTAATCGTTCCAGGAACACGCATGTTCTCGACCATTGCTTGGATATGCGCTGGCGCTGGACCTGTTACTTTAAGTACCGCGAAGGCTACTGCAAAGTTAACTAATGCGCCGACTGAACCAAAGGCGTTAGGAGAGATACCGAAGAACCAATCTTTACCCATGTCGCCTAGAAATGAAGTACCAGGAATAAACATAATGCCTTTATGTTGGAATACATACAGCATTGTTACACCGATACCTGAAACCATACCAGCAACTGCTGCTTTACCGCTCATTTTCTTAGAGAAAATACCCATCATTAATGCTGGGAAGATACTTGATGCAGCTAAACCAAAGGCTAACGCTACGGTACCTGCGGCAAATCCAGGCGGATTGAGCCCTAAGTAACCGGAGACGATAATCGCAATGGTCATTACCACTCGACCGGCTAATAGCTCATTTTTCTCTGACATGTCTGGCGTTAAAATACCCTTCATTAAATCATGCGAAATTGAGGACGATATTGCTAATAACAAACCAGCTGCTGTTGACAGTGCGGCAGCTAAACCACCGGCAGCGACAAGCGCAATCACCCAGTTAGGTAAGTTCGCAATAGCAGGGTTAGCTAGTACCATAATGTCACGGTCAACTTTAACCATTTCATTCGTTGCTGCATCTGCAGTGTACTGAATTTTACCGTCGCCATTTTTGTCTTCATACTTTAATAGACCCGTTTTTTCCCAATCTTTAAACCATTGTGGACGCTCAGCGTACTCAAGGTTTTGACCAGCAACAGGCTCAATAGTATTCATTAAATTTAAGCGAGCCATTGCTCCAACTGCCGGAGCAACTGTATAAAGAAGACCAATAAAGACTAAAGCATAACCCGCTGAAGCACGTGCCGCTTGTACTGATGGCACAGTGAAGAAGCGCATGATTACATGAGGCAGACCGGCAGTACCAATCATCAGAGACATGGTATAGGCGAACATATTCAAGCCACCACCTAAATTCGATGTGGTGTATTCTTTAAAGCCTAAGTCAGTAACGACTAAGTCAAGTTTATCAAGCAAATACATACCACTACCGTCAGCTAAGGTTGAACCTAAGCCTAGTTGTGGAATTGGGTTACCGGTAAGTTGTAATGAAATGAATACCGCTGGAATGGTATAAGCAAAAATCATCACTACATACTGGGCTATTTGTGTGTAAGTAATACCTTTCATGCCGCCTAGTACTGCGTATACCCAAACAACAAACATACCAATGTATAAACCTAAAGCGTAATCAACTTCTAAGAAGCGAGAGAAAGCAACACCCACACCTTTCATTTGGCCGATGATGTAAGTTAATGAGGCAATAATTAAACAAGCTACCGCAACTACACGGGCAGTTTTTGAATAATAACGATCAAAGATGAACTCAGGTACAGTGAACTTACCGTGTTTACGCATGTATGGCGCTAAAAGCAATGCCAGTAATACATAACCACCAGTCCAACCCATTAAGAAGACTGAACCGCCATAACCCATGAAAGCAATCATACCCGCCATTGAGATAAATGACGCTGCACTCATCCAATCGGCACCAATTGCCATACCGTTTTGTAATGGAGTGATGCCGCCGCCCGCTACGTAAAAATCACTTGTTGAACCCGCACGAGCCCACCAAGCAATAGCAAAGTATAAAGCGAACGTGCCAAATACTGCGATGTAAGTATATAGTTTTAACTCATCCATCTCTTAGCTCTCCGCGTGATATTTTTTATCAAGCTTATTCATTTTGGTACCATACCAAAAGATCAAACCTAAAAATGAATAAATTGAACCTTGCTGTGCAAACCAAAAACCAAGTTTGTACCCACCTAGCCGAAATTCATTTAGCGGCTCTACCAGTAGTAAACCTAAGCCAAATGAAACAACAAACCAGATTGCAAGACAGATAAAGATCAAGCGCAGATTTTCCTGCCAGTATGCTTCTTTATTTTCTTCCACAATAGTCTCCTAGCGACATAGCGTTTTTTAGCGATTTACTTTTTTATTTCGCTTTATGACGCTTTTACTTATAAGAAAGTTAGTAATAATTTTATTTATCGAGTAGTAAAAGGAATACCTGAGTTACCTCGACATTCTAGATTCAGCGAGAATCACGACGCAGGTTGTGTATAAATATAGATTTCTATCAAAACTTACGAGAAGAGTAATAGTGGCAAAAATCTATATTCAACTTTAACTATTAAACAATCTAGCAAGCTTTTTTTTGACGGGGTATTAGCCTTTAGTCTAGATTGTAACAAAAGCTTACAGGCTAAAAAACCTGAGTATTTAGTTTATTACGGCTTTGTTTAATATTTTCTCTTTTTTTACTAAAGAAGTAAAAACAATAAACTCCTACGAGCTTTCTCCCTATTAAATCCCCCATACTTTAATCTAGGTTTAGGCAATAACACTTGTCCAATAGCATACAAGACTCTAAATTAGTGCTATTACTTATGTTTGATCACTACTGCCTAGTAATGGGATAAAGCATAGATACTAAACTTTTAGAAATCAGCAGTTTTATTCATAGTATCCCGACATTTGATAGCTTGCCCAAGCAAGTATTAGCGCACTTAATTCGCGAATTAAGTATCAATTATCAACATTAGGTAGCAGTGCCGACCAAGTTGGTAAAAGTATTAGCGCAATTACTATGGCATTAACCAACATTTAATTGAAATAGCTGAAGGTAAGTATGGTCAATCTCTAGTGCCTTATACTTGACTTGTGGTGAGATCTTGAGCGAGACAAGAGCAATTGGTTCATTCTGATCAAGATAGCGCTATTATTATCTATAATTCCATGAAACCCTATGATGATACTTGGTTTGAAAGTCTCGCTACTTTTGTCTGCGATGGTCAAGCTGAGTGCAGCTTTATCTAATGTCCTAGTGATATTATGGCCACTACCCCTAAGTGGCGACAACCCCAAAAAATCTGACATAATTACTTTACGGCTTGGGTAAACACACCCAGTCCAAAAACCCTGTTAAACAGCAGTATCTTCTTTGATTTAGATATAATTTATGGTGATATTTATTTACTTAACAACGTAAGGAAACAACTACTGATAAAAACTAAAAATAGTACCTTATTTATTGTATATTTATCTAAAAGCGCCTGCTGGCCTATTAATATATTTTTTATTGGTACCTTTACCTGATATTAATACCCCCATCGATAGGTAGAAATATTAGCAGTTGATTTTTAATTAACTGCTCTTGATGCCAAACAAGATAAGTTATTACCTGTTGGCTTTATCACCCTTAAAAAAAGCAAATATTACTCAAAAAAAACTACCATCAAATGATCAAAATCCAAGCGCAGCTTGAATAGAATAATGGTATTATTCACCACATTACTGATAACCCAAAAGAACAAGGACAATCATTTTCTGTGGTGATTGAAACACTATTATAAGCCTTAGTAGGTAAAGTAATGCTGGTACATTTTGTTCGCATTGAAAAATAGCTTTAACTGAAGCTTGCCAGAAACCTTATGGCATAGCACCCACTTTACGATGATATATACGCTAGCACTTACTAAGCGCAATTTAGATAAACGCGATGTTGCCTGCGAGCCTTCTGAATTAGGCCTAACCAATTTACGCAGCAAGTTTGAACTACATGAACACCATTCTCATAATGCACTAAACGATGTAATTGCTAACACTAAATTATTTATGGCACAAATGAGTAAAGCTAATAAAAACGACGAAACCATCTTAAAAGATGTGTTGTTATAACTACTCCAGTATTAATGCTTTTACCAGTGACTCTCTAACCTACTTTATATCTCAGACTATAATTGACCATAAAGTGATAAATAATTGTCCTCATAGCATTTTTCCCTACTCATCTTGAGTTACAATTAAGGTATTACATCAGATAAACAATAGCTCTAAAGGATGCTCATGAATAACTTATTGAATGCAGAAAATACTGGTACACCATTAATAATCATTGAAAAGTCCGCATATCAATCCTGGCTTGCACGGCAAGATGAACAGAGTAAAACTTGGTTATCAAATATGCAATTTACCGGTAAAGGCTTGGCTATTATCCCAAATAGCCAAGGTGAAATTAACCAAGCTGTATTTGTCGTTACCGATACGAGCGATTTCTTTGCTTGTGGTGACTTAATTAAACAGTTACCCCAAGGTCAATATTTATTAAAAGCAGACGCTAAACATGTTGAAGCGATTAGCTTTGGCTGGTTAATTGGCGCGTATCAATATGATAGATATATTAGTAACAAGTCAGCTAAAGTCTTAGCCAGTTTAGCAATTAATAATACTGATACTGTAGAAAGTGCTATTAAATTTGCCCAAGCGACTGCCTTAACACGTGACTTGGTCAATACACCCGCCGCCGATATGATGCCAGAAGATATCGCCAAAACGGCGTTAAACCTAGCAGAACAATTTAATGGTGACGTTAAGCAAATCATTGGTGATGAACTGCTTGTTCATAATTACCCAACTATTCATGCTGTTGGTCGCGCCAGTGTTCATACGCCTCGTTTAGTTGATTTAACCTGGGGTGATAGTAAAAACCCACTCGTCACTTTAGTAGGTAAAGGAGTCTGTTTTGATAGTGGTGGTTTAGATATGAAACCCTCGGCTGGCATGCGTAACATGAAAAAAGATATGGGCGGTGCTGCCCATGTTTTGGGTCTAGCGCAGTTAATTATGGCACATAACCTGCCCATTAATTTGCGAGTGTTAATTCCTGCCGTAGAAAACGCAGTATCAAGCAACGCGCTTCGTCCAGGTGATGTGGTTACTACTCGTAAAGGTCTAACGGTTGAAATTCATAATACCGATGCTGAAGGTCGTTTAGTTTTATGTGATGCCTTAGCCGAAGCAGAAAATGATGACCCTACCTTGATTATAGATTTCGCTACGTTAACAGGTGCTATGCGTGTTGCCTTAGGTACTGAATTACCTGGTTTCTTCTCAAATAATGATCAAGTTGCCGCAGATATTACTTTAGCGGGTAGCAAAATTAGCGATCCGGTATGGCGTATGCCACTTTATAGCCCATACGATAACTTGTTCGACAGTACGATTGCGGATATGACTAACTGTCCAGCGCAACCTTTTGGTGGCGCTATTACTGCAGCGTTATACTTACAACGTTTTATTGAAAAAACAGATTGGGTTCATTTTGATATAATGGCCTTTAATGTTCGCCATTTATCCGGCCGCCCATTAGGTGGTGAAGCATTTGGTATTCGTGCCGTATTCAATTACTTAGCAACTAGATTTAAGTAATTAAAACTAGTTATTGTTGATATGGCTCCTTAAGTAGGTATAAGATATTTAACTAATACCTGCTTAATCTCTATTCTTACTATTTTAACCGTATTTAATACGCTTTCCATTTGTTTAACGCTCAAAAAAATATAAAATCCGTGTAATAAATTTTCAAATAGACCTCTAGGACTAGTAATGAAACTAAAAATAAACGCCTTAAAACAAGCCTTAGCACTTAGCTTAGGTTTGCTTACTTGTTCAGTGGCGTCCGCTGAGCAAACAAGTAAAGTTATCACTGCTGAAAACCTCGCCACTCTGCAATCGGTTAGCCAAGCGCAGGTAAGCCCAAGTGGTGAATACATTGCTTACACTCGCTCAGTGCCCCGTGAAATCTATGCTGAAAAAGATGGTACTAACTGGGGTGAACTCTACCTTGTTAATGATAAAGGCGAAGAACGTCCTTATATTACCGGTAAGGTAAACGTTAAGAAAATTCAATGGTCTACTGATGGTTCACTGATTTATTTCTTAGCAAAAATGAACGATGATAAATTCACTGCGCTATATCAGATCCCAGCAAATGGTGGCCAAGCTCAACAAGCCGTGATATTAAAAAATACCAGCATCAGTCATTACGCCCTTAGCGCTGATAACAAAAAAATAGCAATTTTAGCTAAAAAAGCAAAAGACAAGTCAGTTAAAAAACTAAAAGAGTTAGGCTTTAAAGCAGAAGTTTTCGAAGAAGAGTTAACCAATCAGCTGTTATACGTAACAGACCTTACTCAGTCGGATAAAGCGATAACCCCTGAAGCATGGGATATCAAAGGGTATGTTTCTGATATACATTTTTCGCCTAACGGTAAAGATTTATTAGTAAAAACTCAACCTACAGCACTCATTGATGACAAGTACATGAAGTCACAATGGCATATTGTTGATATAGCCAAAAAATCTGTTAAAACGTCTTTTGCTACAAAAGGTAAATTAGGCGCAGCTGAATTTTCATACGATGGTAAATATGTAGCCCTACTCGGCGCACAAGACATACATGATCCAGCAAGTGGCCGCCTATTTATTGCCAATGTTAGTTCGGGTAAAGTAACTAACTGGTTACCAAACTTTAACGGTCACGTCAGTGACTTTCAATGGTCTAATAAGCGTGATGAATTATTCTTTATTGCCAATGTTGGTACCCAGTCTGTTGTCGCCAAAATTAAACCTGGTACTAACAAATACACCACGGTTGTTGCGGGTGGTAAATTCATCGCTGCAAACCTAAGCATTTCTAATTCAGACAAAAGTATTGTCGTTAAAGCAAACAGTGCCCAGCACCCTAACGAAGTATTTATGCTGCGCGGAAAGAAAGAAACGCGCTTAACTGACTCAAATATTTGGTTAAATGATGTATCACTAGCAAAACAAGAAAGCCTTACCATTAAAGCCCGTGACGGTGTTGAGATTGGTGGTGTATTAGTTTATCCCCTTGATTACAAAAAAGGCCAACGTTACCCTTTAATCATGTCCGTGCACGGTGGTCCAGAAAGCCATGATAAAGATGGTTGGGTAACCGCCTACTCTCGTCCTGGCCAATTAGCCGCCGCACAAGGTTATGCCGTATTTCACCCTAACTATCGTGGTAGCACAGGTAAAGGCGTAGATTATTCTAAATTGGGTCAAAACGATTACGCCGGTAAAGAATTTGATGACTTAGTAGACCTTAAAAATCACCTAGTGAATATTGGTTTAGTTAATGAGAAAAAAGTCGGTATTACCGGTGGTTCATACGGTGGTTATGCTTCAGCTTGGGGGGCAACTAAGCTGACTAAGCATTTTGCAGCCAGTGTTATGTTTGTTGGTATTTCTAACCAGTTATCAAAGTTTGGCACTACTGATATTTCTAATGAAATGAATTTAGTTCATGCTCGTTCATACCCATGGGACAAATGGCAATGGTATCTAGAGCGCAGTCCTATTTTTTGGGTTGAGCAGTCTGAAACGCCATTATTAATTATGCATGGTAAAGCTGATCCTCGCGTACATCCTGCACAATCGATGGAAATGTACCGCTACATGAAGGTTCATGGCAAAACCGTGCGTTTAGTCTATTATCCAGGCGAAGGTCATGGTAATAAACGCGCTGCAGCAAAGTATGACTACAGCTTACGTTTAATGCGTTGGATGGATAACTATCTCAAACATGATAACAAGCCAATGCCTGCTCATGATTTATCTCATGCGGCTAACTTAACGGCACTTAAAGAAGCTGATAAAAAATAATAATTTTACGATTTAGTTAAAATTTACTCCACTTAAAAACAGGATGAATATTTGCTAAATCAACCTCGAGATAAATAATAAAACAACCAACACAAAAAGAAATAATTACTCTTAACATTGGTATTAACTAATTTATTTATTGTACACTTATATTAATTAAGTTTTGAGTTGTTTATGAAGTTTTTCTCTATTATTTTTAGCTGTTAGTGCGTTATTTTCCTCTACGACAATTTTTGCTAATACACCCGATAACTCGCTAGTTAGTACCCCAGACAGCTAATCAAATAAATAGACTATGGAAGTCATTAAGGTAATTATTTCCATGAATATAAGGTTGATAATGCCAATGAAGCCATGCGTGGTAATATTTCATTATTAAAATAGCGCAATCGGTCACCATTATTCCAGAAATTCTCATTAATGAACCGCTAGTAACAACCTTAGGTGAAGTATTAAGTAATAACGCCATTAGCTGAAGTTATTGACCCTATAGTTAATGTCTTGATTGACGGTACTGATTTTCAGGGCTGGGATTTAAGCACTGCATGAGATTATTTAAAACTAGGTATTAAATATAAAAATTAATTTCATAAAACTGCCATCTATTGTAATAAAAATTAGCAAAAATCGTAGCTAAGCTCAGAAATTTTTCCTCTCAGGTGAAGTTAATTTGAGAATTTGAGTATAAATGGTCTAGCCAGTATAACCAATGAATTACTAGCGACCACTAATCGACAAGCCAGCAATTAAAAGTAAGTAGTAATGGTATGTCTGAGGTAGTAAGTCGCTTTAAGATATAAAGTACAGTACAAAAATATAGTAATAGGCATAAAAAAACCAGTAACCTTTGCCGTGAAGAAAGAGTTACTGGCTAAACCATCAAAAATTTTAAAGTCGAATTAAAACTGTAGAGCTCCAAAGTGGTGCTTAGTGGCTATGTGTCCTGAAGCATAACCACTAAGTTCCGTGCTTTGCTGTTACCTATTTAGTGAGAGAGCATTCACTGCCTAAGCAACTAATCAAATGATAATCATTCTCATTAATATAGTCAACACTATTTATGAACTTTTATTAATTAATATTATCATTGAGTAAAACAATCAAAATATAACAGGCATAAAAAAACCAGTGACACGAGCATAAAGAAAGTGTTACTGGTTAAACCATCAAAAATTTTAAAGTCGAATAAAACTGTAGAACACCAAAGTGGCACTTAGTGGTCATGTGTCCTGGAGCACAACCACTAAGTTCCGTTCTTTGCTGTTACCTATTTAGTGAGAGAGCATTCACTGCCTAGGCAACGAAACAAATGATAATCATTCTCATTACGATAGTCAACACTATTTTAACAATTAATTATAAATAGTTTTATTCTATTTCTTCAACTTAGCAAAAGCATCAGCGAAAGCGTTACCCATCACGGCATTGTCTACCTTTTTACCTTGCGGCCGACCTTGCGAATTATTTTGCTGTGCAGGGGATTTACCCTGATGATTTTTATTACTTGAGTGATTCTTCGTTTTATTAGCAGTACTACTGGCACCTTGCGGTTGTGACGGTTTTTTAGTTTGCTCTGTTACTTGCTCATCCAGTCGCATAGTCAAACTGATACGCTTACGAGATGAATCTATTTCTAACACCTTCACCTTTACAATATCGCCAGCCTTAACAATTTCACGCGGATCACTAACAAACTTATCGGTTATTGATGAAATGTGTACTAGACCATCTTGATGTACACCAATATCAACAAAAGCACCAAAGTTAGCCACATTAGAGACAACGCCTTCGAGTATCATGCCTAAAGTTAAATCTGCCATGGTTGTAATACCTTCGGCAAAAGTAGCGGTTTTAAACGCGGGTCTAGGATCACGATTTGGTTTAGCTAATTCTTTGATAATATCTTTAACGGTAACTTCACCAAAGTCATTATTGGTTAGCTGATCAATGTCGAGTGACTTGAGTTGCTCATCATTATTAAGTATTTTGTTAGCATCAAGCTCGAGTAAGCTAAGGATTTTTTCAACCACGGGGTAACTTTCAGGATGAAGTGCTGATTGATCTAACGGATTGTCACCACCAGTGATACGTAAAAAGCCCGCTGATTGCTCAAAAGCTTTAGGCCCTAAACGTGCTACTTTTTTCAACTGCTTTCTGTTGGTAAAGCGCCCTTCGCTATCTCGATAAGCAACAATATTGCTAGCCATAGTTTTGTTTAATCCTGAAACACGTGTTAATAACGCCGCTGAAGCACTGTTTAAATCAACACCGACCGCATTTACACAATCTTCAACAACATCATCAAGGGTTTTACTCAATTGGCTTTGGCTAACATCGTGCTGATATTGACCAACACCAATGGCTTTCGGATCAATTTTTACTAATTCAGCCAATGGATCTTGTAGGCGTCGGGCAATAGAAACTGCGCCACGAATTGACACATCTAAATCAGGAAATTCATTAGCAGCAAATTCAGAAGCAGAATAAACAGAGGCGCCAGCTTCACTGACGATCATCTTAGTCAGTTGTATTTTACTTTCCTCTGCTTTAAAAAATTGGATAACTTCTGCTATTAATTTATCACTTTCACGTGAGCCAGTACCATTGCCAATAGCCACTAATTCAACTTTATGCTGACGACAAATATTTACCAAGGTTCGTATCGATTTATCCCAATGGTTCTGTGGGACGTGCGGGAAGATGGTAGCGGTATGTAATAACTTTCCTGTGCCATCTACAATGGCAATTTTACAGCCCGTTCTTAAACCTGGGTCTAAACCTAATGTTACTTGTGGACCAGCAGGTGCTGCCATCAATAAATCAGCAAGATTATTTGAAAACACGTCTATTGCTTGTGTTTCTGCTTGCTCACGTAAACTCGTGACCAGTTCATTGCTTAAACTAACATTTAGCTTGGCTTTCCATGTTAGTTGCACCAGCTTAGTTAAAAACTCTGTCGCGGGTTGTTTATTTCCGGTAGAAAGGCATCGTAACGTTAAGTGCTCAATAAGGATTCGTTCGGCACTATTAAAAGTAGCGATTTCTTGTCCTGGATCAACATCAATATTAAGCCTTAAGAAACCTTCATTTCTGCCACGCAACATGGCAAGCATACGATGAGAAGGTACTGATTTTAGCTTTTCACTGTGCTCAAAATAATCACGGAATTTTGCCCCTGCTTTATCTTGTCCTTTAATAAGCTTGCTGATTAAATGCGCCTGCTTTAATAGATGGGCACGCAATTTTGCCAGTAAACTTGCATCTTCACTAAAACGTTCCGCTAAAATATAACAAGCACCTTCCAACACGGCGTTCACATCAGAAAAGCCAGCTGCTTCATTGATAAAATATTTAGCCTCGGTTGTTGGAGAGAGTTGCCAATTATTAAAAAGCTTATTTGCTAAAGGTGCTATACCCGCTTCACTGGCGATTTTTCCTTTAGTACGACGCTTTGGCTTATAGGGTAAATATAAATCTTCTAAGCGAGTTTTGTTATCTGCTTGAGTGATTAACTTCTCGAGCTCAACACTCAGCTTATCTTGTTGCTTAATACTAATTAAAATAACTTGTCGACGGTCTTCGAGTTCACGTAAGTAGCTTAGGCGCTGCGCTAAATGGCGAAGATGATTATCATCTAAACCTTGGGTAGCTTCTTTACGGTAGCGGGCAATAAATGGCACAGTGGCACCATCATCAAGTAAAGTAATAGCGGCATTTATTTGTACCGCGTTAACATTGAGTTCTTGAGCGATTTGCTCGGCAATAGTTAACATTAAAAGGCAGTTCCAGCAGGATAATATGTTGATTGGTATAATAACAGAAAACTGTTCTGACGAAAATCATACTGAGCGCTGCAATACAATCACTTTCAACACTGACTGTATTACCGCCTAAGCATACGATAATTTTTTCATCGCTTTATTTTGGGGTAATCGTTCCATGGTATAGATTACGATGTAATCAGTTTCAAAAAAACATACTTAATAATCTGTTTCTCAAACTCCATTTAAATCGATAAAATGAAAAGTTAACTAGTTCACGTAATCAATCTTGTTTATAAACCACTCTTTATTTCCTGCAGGGGTTTGCACGAAAAATTCATCGTCTACTTCTTTTTTTATCATTGCTCTGGCCATAGGAGAGTCTATTGAAATAAAGTCTTTGGTATTATAAATCTCATCAGGCCCGACAATCTTAAAGCTAATAATATCACCCGCTTCATTTTCAATTTCAACGGTGGCGCCAAAAAATACTTTGCCATCTTGCTGAGGAGAATAGTCAATTACCTTAAGCTCTTCTAAACGTTTTCTTAAGTACCTTACTCTGCGATCAATTTCTCTTAATACTCGTTTATTAAAAGTATAATCTCCATTTTCAGATCTATCGCCCAAACTAGCAGCCCAGCTAACAATAGCGGTGATTTTTGGCCTTTTATCTCTCCATAGATAATTTAATTCTTCCTGTAGTTTTTTATATCCCGCACTCGTTATGAGATTACTTTTCAAGGGGTTCCTTAATGATAATAAATTATTTTATTGTTCGTTCAGTTTAATCAATATTGATTTAAGCTATTTTATTTCACTCGTCGACTTCTAATTGGGATCTGACAAACATCAAGTACCGGCGGTGGTTTTTTATAGAAAAAATCACTTTCACGGGCACGACGTTTGATTAAGCGCTCCGCAAACATGGTTGACTCAGTATTTTCAACTTCAATATGAATTCGTTCAGCCTCTACTACATCGCTCATTAGTTGCATACTGACTATGTTAGTAAAATCACGATGGTCAACCGCATCATCCCCTTCGACAACTTCAGTACGCTGTATTGCTTGAACATGTTGCATACCGTAAACCACGCGACCAAAGATGGTCATAATTCTGTCTAAGTAACGTGGTGCTTGGCCAATAACAAAATAAAAGTGACTTGAAGCAGTATCGGCTTCATTATTTCTCGCCATTGCTATGGTACCTGGGCAATGGGTTAACCATGCTTTAGCTAGCTTATCCTTACTGGCTTGATAAGCTAGCGCAAAACCGTCTTTAAATCCGGTCTGCTGTGCAAATAAATCATGCTGCTGTACGGGGGTAAAGGTCCATTTACTATCGGCGTCCCATTCCGATTCCATTGCTAATAGCGGTACTGATTTATCTTTCTTACTGCCATCTTTTGGCCCAGCTTGAGCAACAAAACCGTCGATCACACGGTAAAATTTAGTGCTATCGTAAAAACCATTTTTTGTTAAGCCACTAAATTGCTTAACATTTTCTGGAGAGAATTGCGGCGCTAGCTCAATAACCACTTTACCATGTGGCAAGGTTAATAAAACCGTATTGCTAAGCGCCAACTTACGCCAAGCCGAGTTTGCTGAGTTATCCGCATTACTAGTACTAATAAAAAATAATGTCGTTAACGTCAGGACACTTTTCAAATAAAATTTCATCGTTGAATTATCTATTTTTATGGTGAGTACATTAAATGCTATCATAGCCGCCTTTAAAATTTCTATTATTTATCTAGGAGTATTCCGTGAACAAAAGCCTTATCACCAACCTCATTGCATTAGCTTGTACAATAGGAGGCTATGTTAGCGAGCAGCATATTCTTTTTACTTTAGGGTTATTTGCTTTATCAGGCGCTGTCACTAATTGGCTTGCTGTCCATATGTTGTTTGAAAAGGTTCCACTACTCTACGGCTCTGGTATTATTCCTGCTCGTTTTGAAGAATTTAAAGTCGCTATACGTCAATTAATGATGGAGCAATTTTTTACTGAGGATAATATTGACCGTTTTCTGTCAGATAGTTCAGGAAAAGCCAGTACTATTAATTTAGCACCCGTTATTGATAAAGTAGATCTCTCTCCAGCTTTTGATAACTTAGTTTCAGTTATTGAAAACTCATCTTTTGGTGGCATGCTTGCCATGGTTGGTGGTAGTGAAGCTTTACAACCCATGAGAGAACCTTTTATTGAGAAGATGAAACTCTCTATTCAAGATATAGCGCAGAGCGAACAATTTAATACCTTATTGCGAGAAGAATTAGAACAACCAGATATTATTTCAGGCATGCGGGATAAGGTCAGTGATATTATTGAAAAGCGCCTCAATGAATTAACACCACAATTGGTTAAAGAAATTGTTCAAAAGATGATACAAAAACATCTTGGCTGGTTAGTTGTTTGGGGTGGCATCTTTGGCGGTATCATTGGTATTGTTGCCGCACTTACTGATAATTTTTAAGCGCGACTTAATTTTTATCAGTACTTAGTTATTTATCAAGTACATGATTTTATACCCGTTCCACTTGAAGATGCTGGATTCAGCTGGAATTAGAAACGCCTTGCCTAAAGCGTTTATAAACCAGCCATTGGGGGGGAAACTGAGCAAAATATACTCGTCGTTACATTTTTGTTAAGGGGATGGCCCTTAACAAAAAATATACCTTGATTATGATTCCTTCAGCTTTTCTGAAATGAGCATCTTTAAGTAGAGCAGGTATATACTTATAAAATAAAGAGCTAAACCTGTACAAATTAATCTTAATTTTGTCACTACATGACTTAAAAATCACTTTAATTACGCCACCTGCAAGGTTATGCTTGGTTAACTAAAAACTAGAGAGTTTACAGTCCTAAGTGCGATAATGCCTTATTGACGTAACTCTCCTCTAACATAAGGTAAACTTCTGTCATGTTTGGTCGTTTAAAGGCTTTGCCTGCTGATCCAATTCTTGGATTATTAGCTAAATATAGAAAAGATAACAACCCAAATAAAATTGATTTAGGTGTTGGCGTATACAAAAATGAAGCAGGTCACACTGCCATATTAGATTGTGTGAAAAAAGCTGAGCAACATCGTCTATCGACAGAAGATACCAAAGTTTATATTGGACCTACTGGTTCTGAACTTTTCAATGACCAAATGGCTAAGCTTATTTTTGGCGCTGAACATAAAGTATTAAACGAAAATCGTGCTCACACTATATCAACACCTGGTGGCACTGGCGCTTTACGCGTAGCGGCTGAATTTATTAAATCTTGCAAAGCAGGTGCAACTATTTGGGTAAGTAACCCAACATGGGCGAATCATACAGGTTTGTTTGCTGCTGCTGGCTTAAACGTTAAAACTTATCCTTATTACGATTATGAAAACAAAAGCTTAGATTTTGACGGTATGTTAAATGCGTTAAAAGAAGTAAGCAGTGATGACGTAGTGTTATTACATGCATGTTGCCATAACCCAAGTGGTATGGATTTAAACAATGAACAATGGCAACAAATTGCTGAAGTCGCCAAAAATGTTGGTTTCACACCATTAATTGATATGGCTTATCAAGGTTTTGGTACTGGCTTAGACGAAGATGCTTACGGTTTGCGTTTGATGGCTGAAACAGTTAAAGAAATGATTGTATGTAGTTCATGTTCTAAAAACTTTGGTTTATACCGCGAGCGTATTGGTGCTTGTACTATTATTGGCGAATCAAGCATTGCGGTTGATATTGCTAATTCTGTTTTACTTTATGTGGTACGCGTTATTTACTCTATGCCGCCAGCACATGGTGCCGCTATTGTAGAAACGATTTTAAGTTCAGATGAGCTGCGTACACAATGGCATGGTGAACTTAAAAGTATGCGTGATCGCATTAACGGCAACCGTCAACTAATCGTTGATAAGCTTGCTGAAAATGGCGTAACACGAGACTTTAGTTTTATCAGTCGTCAAAGTGGTATGTTCTCTTTCTTAGGTATAACCCCTGAACAAGTACAACAATTACAAGATGAATACAGCATTTATATGGTTGGTTCTAGCCGTATGAGTATTGCTGGCATTGCGAACAGTAATGTTGATTACTTAGCAAAATCTATTGCTAAGGTGCTTTAGCACCAATCATTAAGTAACAAATAATTAAGATATTACCTTTTCTTAATACAAGTCATGAACAGGCTGAAGATTTTTTTACTCTAATAGAGTAAAATAAACTTCAGCCTTTTTTATGCTTATTTTTATAGGTATTCGTAAACAATACTCCAAAGGAAAACCCTGTGACTGTTCCTGGCAATTTATTTATTCTGTCTGCACCTAGCGGTGCAGGGAAATCTAGCCTTATCAATGCTTTATTAAAAAAAGATAATCAAGCATCCGTAAGAGCTATGCAGGTATCTATTTCTCATACTACCCGAGATGTCCGTCCTGGGGAAAATAATGGTGAACATTATCACTTTGTTACTGTTGCTGAGTTTAAAAAACAAATAGAAAACAATGCTTTTTATGAGTATGCCGAAGTATTTGGTAACTATTACGGCACTTCTGAGGCCGCTATAGACGAACAGCTTGCTCAAGGTATTGATATATTTCTTGATATTGATTGGCAAGGCGCACAACAAGTTCGCATGAAAAAACCGAGTGTGACCACTATATTTATTAGCCCCCCTTCTAAAGAAGAGTTAGAAAGTCGCTTAAGAGGTCGAGGTCAAGACAGTGAGGAAGTGATCGCCCGTCGCATGGAACAAGCGCAAGCAGAATGTTCTCACTATAACGAGTTTGACTACATTATTGTTAATGATAATTTCGACCAAGCCCTACTTGATCTAACCATTGTGGTAAATAACCAGCGCCTTAAATGTCGCCAGCAAAGTATTGCTCAGCAAGAATTATTTAGTAAATTATTAAATAGCAAAGTAACTCAGTCTGCTGAATAAATTCAAAATAAGTAATAAAAGAATAAATGTCCCCTGTTGTGTAGCGATTACTTACTTAATTGACTTGGTATTGCTTGCTTAATTAGTGAGTGACCAGTAAACTACGCAGCTATTTTGTAAGTTGGTTTATTAGTTGGAGTGCCCAGATGGCTCGCGTAACTGTTGAAGATGCCGTAGAAAAAGTCGGTAATCGTTTTGATTTGGTGCTAGTTGCATCACGTCGTGCTCGTCAAATTGCAACTGGCGGGAAAGATCCATTGGTAGAAGTCGAAAACGACAAACCAACGGTAATCGCTTTGCGTGAAATCGAAGCAGGCTTAATTACTACAGACATTATGAACACTTCTGATCGCGCACAACAAATTCAGCAAGATACTGCTGAATTAGATGCTGTTGCAGCGATTGTTGGTGGTCAACAAGAAGATTTTAGCTAGAGTTAATTCCTTCTAATAAGAAGAGTTAATTTTAAGCCTTTAAAAACGCGTACCTCATTCTGTTTTTGTCAGATAATAGGTTACGCGTTTTTTATTGTCTTTTTATTAGTAATACCAACGTCCCTAAACCAATGTCCACTTGTGCTGGTTAAGATATCTTGTAGCGACTTTGCTCTCAATCTCAATAGCTAGCTATTGGTCAATCGAGTACCTTGCCTTGATATATTTCTCCTACCCATAACAAGTTAAAAAATTTAATGATATTGGTATAATTATTCCTTGTAAACAGAGCGTATTGCCGCGTATGCTGTGATTACTAGGGTATATACCCCATTCAGCCCCAATTTGGAGTATTAGGTGTACCTATTTGAACCTTTAAAAGAACTTAGTTCTACTTACTTATCAAAAGTACAAATTGATTTGTTAAAACACGCCTATATTGTCGCGCGTGATGCCCATGATGGCCAAATGCGCTCTAGTGGTGATCCTTATATAACTCATCCCGTTGCCGTAGCGATTAATTTAGCTCAAATGCACTTAGACCATGAAACGCTCATGGCCGCTTTATTACACGATGTTATTGAAGATACTGAAGTTACTAAAGATGAATTAGCTGAACTCTTTGGCCATACTGTGGCTGAACTTGTTGAAGGCGTTAGTAAACTCGATAAGCTTAAATTTGATAACAAAGAAGAGATGCAAGCGGAAAACTTCCGTAAAATGGTACTTGCCATGGTGCAAGATATCCGTGTTATTTTAATCAAACTTGCCGATCGTACTCATAATATGCGTACCCTTGGTTCATTACGACCAGATAAACGTCGTCGTATTGCCCGCGAAACCCTAGAAATTTATGCACCAATAGCAAACCGCTTAGGTATTCATGATATAAAAAATGAATTAGAACGCTTGGGCTTTGAAGCGCTTTATCCTATGCGATCACGCGCTCTAAAATCAGCAGTAAAAAGTGCCCGCGGTAACCGTAAAGCAATTATTGATAATATTGAAAAAGAAATTGCATCACGTCTACAAGAAAGTGGTATTGATGCAAAAATTCTTGGTAGAGAAAAGCATCTCTACTCAATTTACCGTAAAATGCTTAATAAAGAATTAATGTTCAATGAAGTGATGGATATTTATGCCTTTCGCGTCATTGTTACTGAGAAAATTGATAACTGCTATCGCGCTTTAGGTGCTATGCACAATTTATTCAAACCGATTGAAACACGTTTTAAAGATTACATCGCAATCCCTAAAACTAACGGTTATCAATCGCTGCATACCTCGTTAATTGGTCCGCATGGTATTCCCGTCGAAATTCAAATTCGCACACAGGATATGGACCAAATGGCCGATAAGGGTGTTGCGGCTCATTGGTTATACAAACAAGACGGTAGCAACACCGGCACAACAGCCCAAATGAAAGCTCGCCGTTGGATGCAAAGTTTATTAGAGCTTCAACAAAGTGCTGGTAGTTCTTTTGAGTTTATTGAAAACGTAAAGTCTGACTTATTTCCTGAAGAAATTTATGTCTTTACCCCTGATGGTCGTATTATTGAGCTGCCAATGGGCGCAACCGCAATCGATTTTGCTTATGCAGTGCACACCGATGTCGGTAATTCTTGTGTCGGCGTTAAGGTAGATCGTAAACCTTATCCTATGAGCCAACCCATTGATTCAGGTCAAACCATTGAAGTGATTACTTCAGCGGCAGCTAGACCGAATGCCACTTGGTTAAACTTTGTCGTTACCGCTAAAGCGCGCTTACAAATTAGAACTTACTTAAGAAGTTGTGAAAAAACTGAATCACATGCTTTAGGCATTCGTCTATTGGGTCACGCTTTAGGTAAAACTAAACTTGAAGATTTAACACAAGAAAAAATTGATGCTGTTGTTCAACAAAGTGGCAATAATTCTTTTGATGAATTGCTGACCAATATAGGTTTAGGTAATGCGCTAAGTATCGGTATCGCCAGACAACTTACTGATGGTTTTACCGAAGATAGCGACTTAATCACTACAGGTACCAAGACTAAAATGCCGATAAGAGGTACCGAAGGTATGTTGGTCAGTTACGGTAAATGTTGTCGTCCTATCCCAGGCGATGGTATTTTAGCTTACTTAAGCCCCGGTAAGGGTTTAATGGTGCATCAACAAGGTTGTCGTAATATTAAAGGTCATGATCAAGGTAGCTTATTCCCCGTCAAATGGGACAGTGATATTGATAAAGAGTTTATTGCTAAATTACGGGTAGAAATTGTTAACCACCAAGGTGCATTAGCGTTATTAACCAATGTTGTAGCAAAATGTGGCTCTAATGTTCACAGTTTAAACTCTGGTGAAAAAGAAGCTGGTTTATACGTAATTGACATGGAAATAACCTGTCGCGACCGTATTCATTTAGCTGATATAATTCGAAAAATTAAAGTAATGATTGATGTTCAACGCGTCATTCGAAATAAATAAAACAGATATGGGCAGTTACCAAAGACTGCTACTAAAGGAACAATTATGAAAAGTATTATCAGTACAGATAAAGCGCCAAGCGCTATTGGTACTTACAGCCAAGCAGTAAAAGTAAACAATACGGTATATTTATCTGGCCAAATCCCATTGGTTGCTGAAACAATGACGGTAATTGAAGGAGGCTTTACTGAACAAGCAGAACAAGTCTTTAAAAACATCGTTGCAGTATGTGAAGCAGCAGGTGGTGAAATTGACGATATGGTTAAAGTAAATATTTTCTTAACAGATTTAAGTAACTTTGCCACGGTTAACGAAATTATGAGTCGTTACTTTAGTCAACCATATCCAGCAAGAGCTGCAGTACAAGTATCTAGATTGCCTAAAGATGTAGCCATTGAAATTGACGGTATACTAGAACTTCCTAGCGTCAACTAAAATAGGCTTCATTAATACCATTTAACCTGCATTGTCAGCGCTATTTATTTAAGTCACTTATAGATATAAGCTCCCTAAATTAATAGCTTGACGGCTTTGTTTAAATCGCATTACTTTTGCCTATTACCAGCTGTACTCGAGCTTTGATAAAGAGCTGAGATAAAATTATTTAAAAGATTAAACAAAAATGACCCCTGAAAGATTAGCACGCATTAATACCATGTTAGACAAACGCCAACCTGACTTAACAGTTTGCATGGAAGGCTTACACAAATCTCATAACTTAGCTGCCGTAGTACGCACTTGTGATGCTATTGGTATTAGTGATGTTCATGCAGTATGGAAGAGTGAAGAGGCAGAAGTACGCGGTGGTAGTGCCGCGGGTAGCCAAAATTGGATTGAGGTCCATAATTACCATAAAACAGCCGACGCCATTGCTGCGTTAAAAGCACAGGGCATGCAGGTATTGGTTACCAACTTGTCTGATACTGCGGTTAATTTTACCGAAATTGATTATACCAAGCCCACCGCTATTATTTTAGGCCAAGAGAAGTTTGGCACCTCAAAAGAAGCACTTGAGCTAGCGGATCATCATATTGTTATTCCTATGGTTGGTATGGTGCAATCATTAAATGTTTCTGTTGCTTGCTCAGTTGTTTTATACGAAGCTCAACGCCAGCGCGAAGCTGCTGGCATGTATGATAAACCCCTTTTAAGCAATGAGCGCCGTCAACGTACTTTATTTGAAGGTGGTCACCCTATCTTTGCCGAAGCTTGTCAGCGTAAGGGCTTACCTTATCCTGAGATTAATGACAGAGGTCAAATTGTCGCGGATGAAAAATGGTGGCAAAAAATGCAAATGAACAAAAAAGCTTGGCAACATATCGATGACTAGTGCTATCGATAATAAGTTTTAAGCCGAGCTGATCTTAACTATGGCACTAGAAGCACTAAGCCGATTATCACAAGTCCCGCTGAGTACACTCAAAGGTGTCGGGCCTAGTTTATCGGAAAAACTTGAAAAAATTGGCTTGCTGACCGTGCAAGACATGCTTTTTCATTTACCGCTGCGCTATGAAGATAAAACCCGTGTCACTACAGTACGTAATTTATTAGTCGGTACCTCCACCAATATTATTGGCGAAATTACCGATAGCCAAATAACGCACGGTAAACGTCGTATGCTGGTAGTTACCCTACATGATGGTACTGGTAGTATTCAACTGTGCTTTTTCAGTTTTTCCGCGAGTCAAAAAAATAGTTTAGCGATTGGTAAAACTATTCGTTGTTATGGTGAAGTAAAACGTGGTCCGCGTAGCTATCAAATCGTCCATCCTGAATATAAGTCCCTGGATGACGATAGAGAATTAACTTCTGTTGAAGAAACCTTAACGCCTGTTTATCCCAGCACTGATGGCCTCAGGCAAATTTCGCTACGCAACTTAACTGAACAAGCATTGCTTCGATTACAGCGAGGGCAAGTAGAAGAGTTATTACCTGCTAACCTTTTTACCGAGCAGTACTCCCTCAGTGAAGCCTTAACGATAATACATCGTCCGCCACCAGAGGTTTCAGTGGAACAATTAGAGCAAGGTCGTCACCCTGCTCAGCAGCGATTAATTAAAGAAGAGTTACTTGCTCATAACTTAAGTATGCTTAAGCTTAGACAAAATAGTGATGTTCATGATGCGCTACCTCTCGTTGGTGATGACAAAGTGAGTGAAAAATTTCTTAGCGCATTACCCTTTACCCCAACCAATGCACAAACTCGCGTTGTTGCTGAAATAAAAACCGACTTAGCCAAAACCCAACCTATGATGCGTTTAGTACAGGGTGACGTTGGCTCAGGAAAAACTTTAGTAGCAGCCCTTGCCGCATTAACCGCTATTAGTGAGGGTTATCAAGTCGCTTTAATGGCTCCTACTGAGATATTGGCAGAACAACACGCTATTAATTTTGCTAATTGGTTTACCCCCCTTGATATTAGCGTAGGTTGGTTAGCAGGTAAAACCAAAGTAAAAGCTAAAAGACTCGCGCTAGAACAAATTGCCAGTGGCGAAATGCAAATGGTGATCGGCACGCACGCTTTATTTCAAGCCGACGTAGTATTTAAAAACATGGTACTGGTTATCATTGATGAGCAGCATAAATTTGGTGTGCATCAACGCCTCACGTTACGTGAAAAAGGCGTATTTGATAATAAATACCCTCATCAACTGATCATGACGGCAACACCTATTCCCCGAACATTGTCGATGACAGCTTATGCCGATTTAGATTCCTCTATTATTGATGAACTTCCTCCGGGTCGAACACCCATCAACACAGTCGCCTTACCAGATTTACGCCGTGGAGAAGTCATTGAACGTATTCGCCAAGGCTGTGTTCATGATGGTAGGCAAGCGTATTGGGTGTGTACCTTAATTGAAGAATCTGAAGTACTGCAATGCCAAGCAGCGGAAGATACGGCGATTTTATTACAAGAACAATTACCAGAATTGAATATTGGCTTAGTACACGGCCGAATGAAGGCCATTGAAAAACAGGCCGTGATGGATGCCTTTAAATCTGGTGATTTACACCTACTGATTGCCACTACTGTGATTGAAGTGGGCGTTGATGTGCCTAATTCTAGTTTAATGGTTATAGAGAACCCTGAGCGCCTAGGATTAGCTCAATTACACCAATTACGTGGTCGTGTTGGTCGCGGCTCTGTCGCCTCTTTTTGTGTGTTATTGTATAAAGCACCTTTAACCAAAACTGCCACTAAACGTTTAGCTGTATTACGTGAGAGTAATGATGGCTTTGTTATTGCTGAAAAAGATCTTGAAATTAGAGGCCCTGGTGAATTACTCGGTACCAGACAAACAGGTTTAGCTGATCTTAAAATTGCGGATCTTTTGCGTGATGGTTATTTAATTCCTGAAATAAAACAAAAGGCTTATCTATTATCTCGCCAACATCCTGAAAGTGCACAAGCATTAATTCAACGTTGGTTAGGCAATAAAGAGCGCTACTCCAACGCCTAATAAACAGTCTTTAATCAGAAAAGCTAAGCGAAGAAAAATAAAAAACAAGGTTTAAAATAATAAAAGTAACCAGACAGGTATGCTACTAACAACAGAGTTTGCAATATAATGAAAATGACCCGACAACACTTTATCTTTTTAGGTCCTATTTTAGCTTTTGGCTTTTATTTTTTACTGAGCCAGTTTGGCTTAGCAGATAAACCTGCCATCGCCGCCGGAATAACCATGCTCACCGTTATATGGTGGGTCACTGAAGCCATTCCTATTCCAGCGACCTCATTAGTTCCTTTTGCTTTGTTACCTTTATTAGGTATTGTCGATCACAAAACGGTCGCCTCTTCATTAGGTAGCCATGTCATATTATTATTGATGGGCGCCTTTATGCTCTCAACGGCATTAGTCAAAAGTGGTGCCCATGAGCGCATGGCTGTTTACATGGTAAGACTGGTGGGTGTTTCAAGTGGTAGACGTTTGGTTTTTGGCTTTATGCTGGCAACCGCTATTTTGAGTATGTGGATTTCCAATACCGCATCGACCTTGATAATGCTGCCTATTGCCTTAGCCATTTTAACTCATGTTAATAATAGAAAACTTAAAGTTGCCTTAATACTTGGTATCGCCTATTCAGCATCCGTTGGTGGTATTGGTACGCCGATTGGCACACCACCTAATGTCATCTTTATGGGGATTTATGAAGAAACAACAGGTAAAGAATTTGGCTTTCTCGAATGGATGAAAATTGGTGTACCGGTAGTACTTATTTCCATTCCGTTAATGGCGTTGTGGCTAACACGATCAGTTACCTTAGATGAAAAAATTCAACTACCTACATTGCCTAAATGGCGCAGTGAAGAAAAGCGTACCTTAATTATATTTGGCTTAACAGCGTTTGCATGGATCACTCGCGGCGCACCTTTTGGCGGTTGGAGTGAGTTGTTTAATACACCTAGCGCTGGGGATAGTACCGTCGCACTAACTGCAGTAGTAATTATGTTTATGACACCGAACGGAAAAGGCGGTCGTATTCTTGACTGGAATGCCGCCAAAGAAATACCTTGGGGCATGTTATTACTCTTTGCTGGTGGTATCGCTTTAGCTAAAGGTTTTGCCGCATCAGGACTAAGCAGTATGCTGGGCGAATGGTTGTCGTCACTGGCTAATTTACCTATGATCGCAATGGTATTAACACTTTGCTTAGTGGTGACTTACCTTACTGAAATAACTAGTAATACTGCAACTGCAACCCTGTTAATGCCAATTCTCGCGGTTGTTGGCACCCGTATGGGCGTTGATCCTGCTATATTCATGATTCCCGCAGCTATGGCCGCCAGTTGCGCTTTTATGTTACCCGTAGCAACAGCGCCCAATGCAATAGCTTACGGTACAGGCGAAATAGAAATTAAAGATATGGTTATAGAAGGTGCGCTATTGAGCTTTGTCGTTTCCTGTGTTGTTGCCGCAGTAACGTTTTTCTTATTGTATTAACAAAAAAATATTACCAAGAAATACTGACCATGAACAACTACACTTAAGTTTACTTTAATTAGCCTTAAGTGATCGAGTATTAATTAAGGTTACTCTACTTTTTAGCCAAAAAAATTTAAGTTCCTATCCAATCAAACCTAATAAACTTAACAGTGTATTAGGTTTGATTTTTAGTGTCATACAAGGCATTACTTTATTACTTATTTTAATAGCTTATTTCAGCTTCATGACAGTAGCAAAAGCTGGAGTGACAAATGATGAATTCAAAGTAAGTTATTACACCAATGCGCAACGACAGACAATTCAAGGAATAAAAACACCTAATGGTTATCGTTTTAATAGCGATTCTAACAACGTCGTTAACTTAGCCATAGTAAACTGGCCTCCTTATATTAGTGAATATGCCTATAATAAAGGGTAGGTTTTTCAATTTACCGTTGCCATATTAGTCAGTAAAGGTTACCAATTAAATATTCACTTTTATCCTTGGGCAAGGTCGGTTATGTTAGTAGATGAAGGGAAGATGGATATACTGTTTCCCGAGTACTTTATTGAAAGTTCAGCCCCCTCTGATGCAGTATTAGGCAAAAAACGTCGAGAACTATTAGTCCTTTCAAATAAATTTTATGGGCGTGATTTAAAGGGTAAAATCATTGGTGTTGTTCGAGGTTATCAAAATACCCCTGAGTTTGATGCTATGATGGATGCAAAACAATTCGACATTGTTGAAGCCGTAGATGAGTTACAATTAGTAAAACTACTGGTAACAAAAAGAGTCGACTTAATTATTGGTGACCCAAGTATATTCACCTACAGTGTTAATTATTCAAACTTATCAAATCGCAACAAACAAGCACTGCTCAATAGTATTGAAAAAATTGAACCCGCTATAAAATATAATCATTTGTATTATGCAATTAGTAATAGCTATCCCAATCATCATCAACTGCTTGATAATATAAATTTAGCGCTACTGGAGTTTAAACAAAGTGGTAAAACTAATAGATTTATCGAAGCTAGCAGTGGTTGTACATTAGACTTTTAATTATCGCTAAGTGAACCATCATTTAATATAATTGGTAACATCAAAAAGGCTGTTACCTAAGTAACTACCTTTTTTCATTAATTCAGCGATAAGTAAAGTAAATAACTTATCGTTTAATGCGCTTCATCCCAGTTATCACCAATACCTGATTCAGCAATTAATGGTACGTTTAACTCGACCGCATCATTCATCAAGGTTACTAATTTCGCGGTGGTCTCTTCAACGATATCTTGGTGAATTTCAAAAATCAGTTCATCGTGAACCTGCATGGTCATTTTGATACGATCATCATTTTTCTCAAGTAACCACTCATCTACAGCTAACATCGCCTTTTTAATAATATCTGCAGCGGTACCTTGCATGGGTGCATTGATGGCAGCACGTTCAGCCGCTTTTTTACGCATGCCATTTTTAGCATTAATATCAGGTAGGTATAATCGACGACCGTATAAGGTTTCAACATAACCCTGCTCACTCGCTTTTTGGCGAGTATCTTCCATATAAGTTAATACACCAGGGTAACGCTGGAAATACTTATCTTGGTACTCTTGCGCTTGCTGACGACCAATATTGAGTTGTTTGGCTAAACCAAAGGCTGACATACCGTAAATTAAGCCAAAGTTAATAGCTTTAGCACTACGACGTTGATCCGTAGTCACTTCATCAAGTTCAACGGCAAAAATTTCTGCTGCCGTCGCGCGATGGATATCTTTGCCTTCGCTAAAGGCGGTTACTAAACCGGTATCGTTCGACAAATGCGCCATGATGCGTAATTCAATTTGTGAGTAATCTATCGCGACTATTTTATGATCTTTAGGTGCAATAAAGGCTTGGCGAATTTTACGACCTTGCTCACTGCGAATTGGGATGTTTTGTAAGTTTGGATCGGTCGAGGATAAACGCCCCGTTGCCGTAACAGCTTGATGATAAGAAGTGTGTAAACGCCCTGTTTTTTCACTAACCAGTAATGGTAGTTTGTCGGTATAGGTCGATTTTAATTTACTTAAACCGCGATTTTCCAAAATAACTTTTGGTAATGGGTAATCAAGTGCCAGCTCTTGCAATACTTCTTCTGCTGTTGAAGGTGCACCTTTTGGTGTCTTTTTGATGATCGGGATTTCTAACTCTTCAAAAAGGATTTGCTGTAATTGCTTCGGTGATGCCAAGTTAAAGCTTTTACCTGCTAAATTATGTGCTTCAATTTCTAGTTCATCTAAACGCTGGCCTAGGGTAAAGCTTTGTTCAGCTAAGATATCACTATCAATTAATACACCGGTTTGCTCCATACGGGCAAGCACGGGTAGTAGTGGCATCTCTATTTCATTGAAAACACTTAACATTAAAGCATTTTCTACTAATGCAGGAAAAATAGCATGATGTAATCGCAAGGTAATATCGGCATCTTCCGCAGCATAATGACCAGCTTTTTCAATATCAATTTGATTAAAGGTAAGCTGTTTAGCTCCTTTTCCCGCTACATCTTCAAAATGTATGGTTTGATAATCCAGGTATTTCAGTGCTAATGCATCCATATTATGGCGCGTAGCAACACTGTTATAACAATAAGATTCGATCATGGTATCAAAGTCGATGCCTTGCAAAGTAATATCATAATGACTTAGTACATTGGCATCATACTTAAGGTTCTGACCAATTTTTTTAATGGTTTTACTTTCAAGTAACGGTTTTAATTGCGCTAATACCCACGCTTTATCAAGTTGCTCTGGTGCATCAACATAATCATGCGTCAATGGCACATAAGCTGCTTTACCCAATTCAATAGCAAAAGATACGCCTACTATTTCAGCTTTCATATAACTAATACTGGTTGTTTCCGTATCAAAAGCAAAAGACTCGCATGCTTGTAATTTTTTCAACCATTGTTCAAAAAGCTCTTTATCTAAAATAATATCGTATTGAGTTTCTTCAACGCCCACAGTTTTAATTTCAACAGCCTGCTCGCCCACCGAAGTTGTAGAACCTGCTTTAGATTTTTTAATCTTTTTAGCTGTACCGCTAGTACTTGCGCCAACGTCACTATCACCTTTAAGTAAATCAGCTAACAAACGTTTTAATTCAAACTTTTCATAAAGTTCGGCTAATGCGTCTACGTCTGGTTCACTAGCCACTAATTCTCCAGCCGTTTGTTCTAATTCAACATCACATTTAATCGTGGCTAATTGATAAGACAATGGCAGCTGCTCTAATGCATCACGAAGATTCTCACCAATTTTACCTTTTACTTTATCTGCATTGGCAATAACTTCCTGCATGGTGCCATGTTCTGCTAACCATTTAACGGCCGTTTTAGGACCACACTTAACAACGCCTGGAATGTTATCAACTTTATCGCCCATCAAGGCAAGATAATCGATAATTTGATCAGGTCGAACACCAAACTTTTCACTAACACCAGCAACATCCATTTCGACGTCGGTCATAGTATTAATCAAGCGAACATGCTGAGTAACAAGCTGCGCCATGTCTTTATCACCGGTCGAAATAACCGTTTCAATACCAAGCTCATCTGCTTGTTTTGCCAATGTACCAATAACATCATCAGCCTCAACACCAGGAATAACTAAAAGTGGTAAACCCATTGCGGTAATAATTTCATGTATTGGTGCAATTTGAGTACGTAAATCATCAGGCATTGGTGGACGATTGGCTTTATATTCCGGAAACATGTCATTACGAAAGGTTTTACCTTTAGCATCAAAAATAGCGATTATGTTTCCATTGGGGTAATCTTTTTTTAGACTACGAAACATATTTAATACGCCAGTAATAGCCCCTGTAGGTTGACCATCTGCGGTTGAAAGAGCTTGCAAATAAGGTACGTGATAGGCTCGGAATAAATACGATGAACCATCGACCAATATTAAGGGTGATTGCGTGTTATTAGAGTCTTGAGTGGTTGCAGGAGTTGTCATAAGAATTACGCGAAGCGACTAAATTAAGCTAAAGATGGCTAAGCATGCCACAAAGCGTAAGTAGGCTCCACTTTATCGGTGTGCTTTATTGTTGTAGCTTGTGGATAACCTTGTGGTCAAGTACGAAAAACAGCCAGATATTTGCTGGTAGCAAATCTGGCTTTATAAATATAACAAATTGGTTTCATTGAAAAAAAGCTGTACATAAAAGCCTTTTACTACACAATGTTTTTATTTTTACTATATGTGGATAATTTTATTATCAAGTTATTTATTAGCTGTACGAAAAATCAACTGATGAAAATAACGAGCTAAGAGATTATCAGAAATTGGCGTGATTACCAGTCTATTATTAAACTTTTTTTACAGATTATTTACACTTTTAAATAACTAAAAAACATAAGCGAGTAAGGACAATAGCTAGCAAGTGATCCACCAGTTAGATTATTTATTTTATACTGAAAAAATAAAATTTTAAAGACAAAAATAATAAAGAATATTGCCCTCTATATCATCAATACAAATATATCGGCCAACATTCTTCATTGAGATTTTATTCAGTAAACTACTTATCGTTTACTTTGCTTAAATCATACTTCTTTAAGTAATCTTATCTTACCTTGTGAAAATCGCTTATAAAGCACGGGAAGCAAAAACAGTGTTAATAAAGTTGCACTGACCAAACCACCAACAATAACAGTTGCCTATGGTTTTTGTATCTCAGCACCAACTCCCGTAGATATAAGCAGAGGTAACAAGCCTAACAATGATGTGAGCGTATAAATTAATACCGGCCGTAAACGTGCCAATGCACCATCAAATATTGCGCTATTTAGCTATAAATAATTCAACAGGGCTGTTTTATTACCAGCTTGTAGAAAAGCTGATTTTATTTCAGCATTAATACTTTCAACCATCGCTACACCATTAAGTACGGCGACACCAAACAAGGTAATAAAACCGACAGAGCTGGGTACCAACAAATATTGCCCCGATACATATAAAGCAACAATGTAGCCAATAGTGGCTAAAGACACATTAAGTAATATAAGTAAGACTTGTCCAACCAAGTTAAAGGTAAAGTAGAGCAATCAAGGCCAACGATAGTGGTACTACTAACATTAAACGTTGTTGTGCTCGTTGTTGTGATTCAAATTGCCCACCAATTTGCACACTATAACCTCTGGGTAACTCTACTTGCTGTGATATAGCTTGTCGTATTTCAGTCACGACACTGCCCATATCTCGACCTTGTATATTCGCTTGTATAACCACTCGCCTTTGAACATCATCACGGCGAACTTGCGGGGGACCTGACTCAATAGCTATATCTGTAATATCAGCTAAACGTAACCAAGCACCATTAGGTGCTAATAAACGTAATTCACTAATTGCGGCTACATCTTGCCTAAATACACAGGCAAGACGTACATAGATATCATAACGCTCATTACCGTTAATTATTAGCTTATTACTCTGCACTTTTTTATCGGCTTGCTCATCCCATCCTGTTACAGTCTCCATGTCTACAACGCGTTTTGATAATCCTGAGGTAAGCCGTGAACCTTTAAAAGTGAACCTAGCGGTAGGTCTTGGTGGTAGAACAACATTAACTATTGAAGATGACCTTAACAATGTTGATGGCACTAATATTTATGACTTTTATAGAGGTAATATTACTACATTTAAAGGCTTGGAAATTTCGATAAGCAGTAATGGAGACTCAGCGACAAGAGTTGGTATTAAATATCAGTTTTATGGTACACATATAGATTAATCAAGCCAAGGTAATATTTCACAAGCATTTACTTTAGGTTATGAACGAAATACCACCAGTGATCAATATTACTCTAACAATTATGCTACTGATTGTGATGTATTATATTGTGCTAACACCTACGACACAGATTTTTGGCAGCATAATACCGATGTTTATGATATTGCCTGGATCGTAGGATATAAATTTACACAAAGAGCTATTATTTATGGAGGTCCCTTCTACCAATGGGGGCAACTCAATGGTTATAGAACCATTACTGATGCTGCTACCGAAGCGCTTAACAGTAATGGATATATGCTGGGTGCAAATATAGCTATCGAACATTGCTTTTCTTTTGGCATGGGCTTAGGAGGCGAAATTGTCTATTCTAATTTAGACTAGGGTAATTATAGTCAGTCTGATACCGCGTTTAACGTTAAAATTGATTATCAGTTTTAATCGCTATTGAGTGCTAAAATATGTTGAGCTACTTTTCCAGAAAAAATAAAACAAACCATTTAATACTAACCACACTATGAGTAATATAATGAAAAAATTTATCCAAGTATCACTGCTTACTTTAACTTTAAGCCCTGCCCTATTAGTATCTGACTTAGCCACCGCCAGTAGTATGCCGCAATCGACATCTCCTGCTAGTGCCAATGTTTACATTATTTCACCTGCCGATGGTGCAACAGTGAAAGGTACGTTTACAGTAACCTTTGGTTTAAAAGACATGGGAGTTTCGCCAGCAGGTATGGAGAGAAAAAATACTGGTCATCATCATTTATTAATCGATAAAACCTCTCTTCCTGCATTTGATATGCCTATGGGTGGTGATATTCAACACTTTGGCGGTGGTCAAACTCAAACAACATTAACCTTACCTAAAGGACAGCATACTTTGCAGCTTATTTTAGGCGATCACCATCACATTCCACATAAACCAGCGGTTGTTTCTAAAAAGATCACCATTACGGTTGAGTAAAATATCTGTACGGTTTTTATACAAGAAAGTTACATGGATGTGACTTTTTAAAATACCGCAGTGAGAAAGTATATTATTTAAACGTCCCTCAACAAGCACACTATTCATCCTTCCTATCAATTCGTGCTGACTACTCCAACTGCAACCTGACCTTTGATATTTCCTTGAACTATACACAACTTTTCTGTTACGTTATATTTCTACCTATAATTTCGTAATTAATACTATCTAAGAGAAAATATAGAGTTAATCAATTAATAATAAAGGATTATTAATGAATAGCATGCCGTTAATTTTAAGTTTATTACTCGTTTTATTTGTTTCTTCTTGCTCAAATATGACCAAACCTCAGCCAGGTCTACAAGCTAAAAAAATCCCGATAAATTACGGTCTATTTCCTCATATAGAAAACGAACAATTGAATAAAGACGATGTTTTTTTTCTCACACTCGAACAGCAACAAGAAATTTCCATACTTTTTGATAAAAAAATAAAACAAGGTTATGAACCACATAAAGCATTAAGCGAGATATTAGCCAAGAAATTAGTCAACTTTACCTATTACGGTGAAACTTACGATGCAACGACCGCCATGCGGTTAAATAAAGGGAATTGCATGAGCTTAGCCGTATTAACCACGGCTTATGCAAAATATTTAGGACTAGAATTTTCTTATCGAAAAGTAAGTACTTTACCCATATTCACTCAAAAAGATGATGTGGTTTTATCATCTTCACATGTACAAACTTTAATATACGATCCTACCTTTGTCGCTGAAAAAGACGTTTTTTATTTTTTCAATCCAGCTGTAGTAATCGATTATTTTCCAAGTAAAAGTAATAGAACAGGAAAAATGTTCTCTTATGAAACTTTTTTAGCTATGTATTATAAAAACATTGCCGCTGATGCGTTAACCGAAAAAGACTTAAACAAATCATTTTTATATGCAAATAAGGCTTACCAATTTGATAATGAAAACATTGCAGTTATTAATCTATTAGCGGTTATCCACCGACGATCGGGCGATTTAAAAACAGCAGAGGCGATATATAAAGCAGGCCTAAACAAGGGGGAAGACAGTATCCCGCTATTGAGTAATTATATTATGTTACTCAAATCTCAACAGCGTATAGAAGAAGCCAATACTCTACAAAACCAACTAAACAAACTAGATGATCCAGATCCGTACCAATGGTTAGGAGAAGCTTATACTGCACAAAAAATGGGTCAGAGTAGACGGGCTGAATTTTATTTTAAAAAGGCTTTGAAAAAAGCTCCATACCTTAACCAAGCGTATATGGGACTTTATAAAATTTATGTAAAACAAGATAACTTAGAAAAGGCCCAAGCAATGCTAGTTAAAGCATTAGAGTGGACCTATGAACTTGATGAACGAAAGCTATATAAATATAAACTTTATAATATTGAACATAACATAACCGCAACTCATTAAAAGCGTGCCAGACAATATTTCAACTTACCGCTAAAGCGTAACAAACTCTTCAGCTGAAGTGGGATGAATAGCAATGGTGTTATCAAAATCAGCTTTGGTTGCGCCCATTTTCATCGCCACGGCAAAGCCTTGTAATAATTCATCACTTCCAAAGCCGATACTGTGTAAACCAACCACTTTTTCTTCAGCGCCAGCACAAATCAACTTCATACGCGTAGGGTCACGATAGTCATCAGTAATCGCTTGATAAAGGGCGGTAAATTGCGAGTTATAAACTGTAATATTTTCTTCACCGTACTCTGCTATCGCTTCGTTCTGAGTTAAACCTACAGTGCCTATAACCGGGTGACTAAATACAACCGTGGCAATACCAGAATAATCTAAATGTTCATTCGGTTTATTATTAAATAAACGCTCACATAAACGACGCCCTGCGGCTACTGCGACCGGCGTTAATTGTGCGCGACCGGTATTATCACCAACAGCATAAATACCATCAACATTTGTATTTTGGAATTTATCAGTAGAAATAAAACCACGTTCATCCAACACTATACCCGTTGACTCAATATTAATATTATCCGTCGCAGGTTCACGACCTATTGCCCAAACTAAAGTATTAACAGGTCCGATAGATTTACCATTCGTTAAATGTACTACTAAACGGCCATCACTCAATTTTTCAATGCGTTCTGGTGTACTGTGGTTATGTAACGTTGGTCCGTGTTTTGCCATTTGCTCTACCAAGGTATCGCTTAACATGTCATCAAAACCACGTAATGGTTTTTCTTTGCGCACTAATAAATGCGTTTCACTGCCTAACGCATAAAATACGCCAGCAAGTTCAACAGCTATATAACCAGCACCAACAACAGCAACACTGTTAGGTTGCTCAGTTAACGCGAAGAAACCATCAGAATCGATACCATACTCTGCCCCTTCAATATTAGGGAAAGATGGACGTCCTCCGGTAGCAATCGTAATGTGATCAGCAGTGATTAATTCACCATTTACTTCAACGGTATTTTTATCAACAAACTTTGCGAAACCATCAATCACAGTAACATTATTGGCATCAAAACCACGCTGATAAGCTGCATGAATTCGTTCAATATAGGCTTCACGATTAGCGACTAACTTTGCCCAATTAAATTTAGGCTTTTCTTGTGAAGAGTCTTGAGTTAAATGATCACCAAAGCCGTAATCCTTAGCATATTTTAATGCGTCTGAAATCTGTCCTGCATACCACATCGCTTTTTTAGGTACACAACCAACATTCACACAAGTACCACCAATGTACTTAGCTTCAATAACGGCTGCTTTTTTACCTAATTTTGCGGCACGGTTCGCTGAAGCTATACCGCCACTACCGCCGCCAATGGCAAGATAATCAAAATGTTGTATCATGGTTTTACTCATTAGTTAAGATGTTGTTTTAAGATAATGTGGGCGCCGAGACAGCTTTATTCAAGTATTAGAACCATAATAGTTGAATAATCTTTCAGTCATTAGCTCATGAAAAAAATAGTTTTTGTTTTATTTAATAAGTGATTTTTTAAACATTATCACTCAATAACGTAATTAATTATAAAAAGACAAAAAGGGTTATAAAGTATAACTTATTTATATTTGTACAAACAAACAAACATCGACTTAAAAAACAATTATCATTAACAAGTTTACTCTGTCGAGACAATAAAATTACACAAACAGAGAGTTAGGTAATATAAAAATAACTGTTTACATAAATTTATATTTTAACTATTGCCTCAATTACCTTGAATAAAGCCACCTTAGGTCTTACATCAGTTATAATATAAACTAATTTTTAAGCCTTATGACCAATCCATTATTAGTATCGAGTGAACTACCTGCCTTTTCAAAAATAAAACCTGAACATGTAAAGCCTGCTGTAGAGCAAGCTATTAGTGCTTGCAAAGAAATTATTAAGCAAGTTCTGGCTAATAATGATATTTATACTTGGCAAAACTTAGTTATGCCAATTGATGATATTGATGATGCGTTATCTAAGTTATGGTCTCCGGTTTCTCATATGAATTCAGTAATGAGTAATAATGAATTGCGTGATGCTTATGAGTCTTGCCTACCGATTTTATCTGAATATGGCACCTTTGTTGGCCAACATGAAGGTTTATATCAAGCCTACCTTAGCGTTAAAAATGGTAGTGAATTTGAACAGCTTGATGTCGCTCAACAAAAAGTAATTACCAACGCCCTGCGCGACTTTAAATTATCAGGAATAGCGTTAAGTGATGACGATAAAAGACGTTATGGTGATATAGCAACGCGCTTATCAGAACTCAGTTCAAGCTTTAGTAATAACGTGCTCGATGCTACTCAAGCTTTCAACATAACCGTTGAAAACAAAGAAGAACTAACCGGCTTGCCTGAAAGCGCCTTAACTGCTGCCCAAGAATTGGCTCAATCAAAAGAACAGCACGGTTTTACTTTCACGTTAAATATTCCAAGTTACCTACCGGTAATGATGTATTGTGATAATGCAGACTTACGTAAGCAGCTTTATACCGCCTTTGTTACACGTGCATCAGATCAAGGACCAAATGCTAACGAATTTGATAACAGCGACATTATGAGCGAGTTGCTCAACTTGAGACATGAACTCGCTAACTTGCTCGATTTCGACAACTATGCTCAACACTCATTAGCGACCAAAATGGCCAACACCACCAGTGAAGTAATGGAATTTCTTGAGAATTTAGCCATTAAATCACAACACCAAGGTCAACAAGACTTTAAAGAACTAAGCGACTTTGCCGCTAGCGAATTCAAACAAGACAATTTACAAGCGTGGGATTTAGCTTTTTACAGCGAAAAGTTAAAACAAAGTCGTTACGCTATTTCAGACGAAGAATTACGTCCTTATTTTCCAAAAGACAAAGTAGTTACTGGTTTGTTTGCAGTAGTGCATAAGTTATTTGGCCTTTCAATCAAACAGCGTGAAGGTGTTGATGTTTGGCATGACGATGTTAACTTTTATGACATAGTTGATAGATCAGGTAAAAAACGTGGCAGCTTTTATTTAGATCTTTATGCCCGTGAGAAAAAACGTGGCGGCGCCTGGATGGATGTGTGTGTAGGGCGCACTAAGAAGTCTGACGGTACTATTCAATATCCAGTAGCCTATTTAACCTGTAACTTTAATGGGCCTGTAGGTAATAATCCAGCATTATTTACTCATGATGAAGTAGTGACCTTATTTCATGAGTTTGGTCACGGTATTCACCATATGTTAAGCAAAATTAATGCTAGCAGTGTTGCCTGTATTAATGGCGTTCCTTGGGATGCGGTTGAGCTACCTAGCCAGTTTTTAGAAAACTGGTGCTGGCAGCCAGAAGCACTTGCCTTTATTTCTGGACATTTCGAAAGTGGCGAGCCATTACCACAAGCAATGTTAACTAAAATGTTAGCTGCCAAAAACTTCCAATCGGCTATGCAAATGTTACGTCAACTTGAGTTCAGTATTTTCGATTTTACAATGCATGAAAGCTTTAACCCAACAGCAGTAAATAATGAAAAACATATTCAACAAACGTTAGATAATGTGAGAACTCAGTACTCTGTAGTAAAAGCGCCTGAATTTAACCGTTTCCAACATGGTTTTAGTCATATCTTTGGTGGTGGTTATTCTGCTGGTTATTATAGCTACAAGTGGGCTGAAGTATTATCCGCTGACGCGTTTAGCTTATTTGAAGAACAAGGTATTTTTAATGAGGTGACTGGACAGTCATTCTTAACAAATATTCTAGAAAAAGGTGGTAGCGAAGAACCCAGTGAATTATTCCAAAAATTCCGTGGCCGAGCCCCAGAAATTGATGCTTTATTACGTCATAGCGGTATTAACGTTTAATAAGCACATACTTATTCTATTTCAAAATGTATTAACTCATATTAAAATAGAATAAACATAAATGAGGATAACTATGCGCTATTGGATTCCCCTATCATTTGTATTAATAAGTTTTTTCACTTTTGCTAACGAAACTACTGAAAAAGAAAAACACCAAGAAAAAAATCAAAACGACCCTACAAAGGTTATTACTAAAATAGGTTTGAGTTATACAGATGACTTAAGCATATCAGGCTCTTTAGCACTTGATGCAGCAAGTAAAATTAATGCAAGAACAAATTTTGATGCAAGTGAATGGCATTTAGGTGGCTCATGGTTATTTGATTTTGGTATACTTAATTTATCATTAAGCCGTTCTGAGTACGATAATGGTGGCCATAAAAATAATTACGCGATTGGCACATTCCTGCCCTTAAGTGTGCTCGGTGTTGATACAGAAAAATGGATAGTTTTTCCTATGGCTGGTTTTAATCATAATACTGGGGAAACCGTAGTTACAGATGAAACGACCTTAGAAAATAGTATTGTGATGCAACAAAACACCAATAACGCAGGATATATTGGTGCTATGGTGCTACGACCAATTACAGAGCACTGGACTGTATTAGCCTTTGGTGGTGGTGGCTTAGGTTCTGATGATTACAGTAATTATTGGATTGGCACTGGCTTGGATTACAAATTTAATACAAAGCACTCACTTAATTTATTTGGTTTTATATCCGATGATAATTATGGTCGTATCAGTAAACTAGGCATGGCATAGACTTATGAATTTAAATAACCCTGAAACATTTAAAGCTCTATTCAAACGCGCTGCAGAAAGAAAAGGTAGCGTAAGGGCATTAGAAGTATTATTAGGAAAGAAGATTCTTGGTAAGAAACTACTTGATGATACTGCAGCACAGCAATATGTTGCTGAATTAAGTGATGACCGTATTCTCGCAGCCTTTACCAAACAAATTTTTAAATCTGGATTTGTCTGGCGTGTGGTCGAAAACAAATGGCCAGACTTTGAAGAGCACTTTTTCAATTTTAATATTGAAAAAATGCTGATGATGCCTGAAGAAATGTTAGAGCGAAAAGCCGCAGATCCAAAAATAATTCGTAATTACAATAAAGTAAAAACGATTAAAGCCAATGCCCAGATGATGTTTGATATCACCATGGATAAAAACATCAGCTTTGCACAATTTATTAATGACTGGCCAAGTGAAGATATTATTGGTCTATGGGCGTATCTAAAAAAACATGGTCAACGCTTAGGTGGTAATACTGGCCCATACGCATTGAGGTTATTAGGTAAAGATACCTTCATTTTAAGTAGTGATGTGGAAGCGTATTTAAGAGCGCAGCAGATCATTGATGGTGGTTTGCAAAGTAAAAAAAGTTTAACGGCAATACAAGCGCATTTTAACAAGCTGAAAACTGAAAGTGGCTACAGCTTAACGCAACTTAGCCGCTTGATTGCTTTTTCTTGTGGTGACAATTATGTACAAGTATCTGAAGTGTAGATAAATAGTGAAATCGGTACGACTATAAGTTTATATGACGCACCAATACTTATACCTATTACACTTGAAGATGCTGGTTTCAGCGAGAATTTAAAAGCTTAGAGACAATACATTGATTGAAAAGAATGGTTATTCAGGAGAATAGCTCCTGCATTCTCTAATAAGCCACCTCCATGAAGCGTCCTTGTCAATATCAATAACGATGGGTATAAACTAAGCTCGTCCGTACTTATCTTCAAAACGAACAATATCATCTTCACCTAGATAACTACCTGATTGCACTTCTATCATCTCTAATGGTAGCTTACCTAGGTTTTCTAAAGCATGAACTGCGCCAATAGGAATGTAAGCAGACTGATTCTCACTTAACAGCATAATATTATCATCAATGGTCACTTTTGCGGTACCTGATACTACAATCCAGTGCTCGGCTCTATGATGATGCATTTGCACTGATAATTTAGCACCAGGTTTTACGGTAATACGCTTTACTTGAAAACGATCACCTGAATCAACACTGTCGTACTTACCCCAAGGCCGATAAACTTCTCGATGAATAAACGCTTCAGAGCGTTGCTCTTTTTTCAATTGCTCAACAATTTTTTTAACTTCTTGTACTTTATCTTTATTGGCAACCAACACCGCATCAGGCGTATCAATAATAACTAAGTTATCAACACCAACCGTTGCAATTAACTTATTTTGACTGTGAATATAACTATTAGTAGTTTGTTGTGCAATTACGTCACCTTTTAAAACATTCTTGTCTTCATTTTGCTCACATACTTCCCACAGTGCAGAATAAGAGCCCACATCACTCCACCCAGCATCAAGTGGGATGACTACTGCAGAGTCAGTTTTCTCCATTACAGCATAATCAATTGACTCACTGGCACAGGCCAAGAAAGCCGTTTTGTTTGGACGTAAAAAATCAAGATCTTGCTCAACCTCTTTCATCGCTTGTTGGCAATTTTCTAAAATATCACCACGGTGTTTAGCTAGTTCTTCTAAATAACGTGAAGCTTTAAATAAAAACATACCACTATTCCACAAGTAGTCACCTGAGGCTAAATATTCATCGGCTACAATTTGTTTAGGCTTCTCAACAAATTGTGCAACATCAAAAGTACCAGAGCTTTGTTCATTGCCCTTTTTAATATAGCCATAACCAGTCTCGGCATGAGTGGGCACAATACCAAAGGTAACGAGCTTTCCTTGTTGTGCAGCAATACTGGCTTGCTCAACCGCTTGATGGAAAGCAGCAATATCTTGAATTACGTGATCTGCAGCTAATACTAACAATAAAGCATCTTGATCTTTTTCTAAGGCATTAATTGCTGCTAACGCAATTGCAGGAGCAGTATTTCGCCCTTCAGGTTCAAGCAATATAGTACTTTGCTGTTGGGATAATTGTCGAACCTGTTCCGCCACTAAAAAACGATGTTCTTCATTACAAATGAAAACAGGCTCACAACTGTTCTTAGGCAAGCGTAATAACGTATCTTGCAACATACTGGTATCATTAACTAAAGATAAAAACTGTTTAGGAAATAGAGCACGCGATAGAGGCCAAAGGCGTGTACCGCTACCGCCACACATAATTGTAGGAAAAATAGAGGCAAGTGAAATTGTTTTTGTACTCATATTTATTTCATTGGTTGAATTTAAGTTTAATAGGAAATAATGTAGCTATAGCAAGCAATACTATTAAAGAATAAAGCCTATTTACCCTCTAGGATATATAGCCTTTAATTCACTGAGTTGTCTAAATTACATAATACGATAATACATCATGATTTAAAATCCTCAGTAAAAGAGCATATTACTTAGCAAATATTGCAATAGTTCTCATTTTAAAGTATTTCAACTGACGTTCCATACGAAAAAGAAACATATCTCGGTAAAAAAAATTTATTTATAATCCATATTTTTGATTAGATAATGATTTTTTATATCGCGCATCGCCACCAAGAAAGTCATAAGATTCTACTCCTTACTGGGAATAATATTGGATCGCTTCACTGTGTAAAGTTAACCCTACTTTAATTTTATTATCTGAATTTTATTGTAAAGTAGACTAGTAAAAATAAAATTTATTATTATAAAAAGTTTTTTTGATAACCTGAAGTGCCAATTACTTCCATTTATATGAATCCTAAAATATTGCTACAACCATAATAATACCGTTGCCGTAATTAAAATTATTATATATTAATTCATCATGATGTCTTAGTTTTATTGGCGTCATTTAGATGTAAAACAACTGAGAACTATATCCGTTCCACTTGAATATGCTAGATTTAGCTGGAATTATAAAGGCCTTTAGCCAGAACATTGATTTAAGATAATTATTAGTTTATTTTCGAGACCAATAACATAGCATAAAGCTCTTATAAACCAAATCCTTAGAAAAGAAAGCAAAGCCGTCATTATATTTGCTCTTCAGGGAGTAACCCTTAACAAAAAATATGCATATATTATGATTTAATCAGATTTTCTGAAATGGGCATATTCAAATGGAGCGAGTATATATATTTTGATTAACCTTACAGGTAAACAGTTCTGTTAAAATTGGTACCAACAAAAAACTTGAAAGGGCGGAAACACATAAACCAGAAATAAGTACTACACCTAAGGGTTGCCATAAACTACCACCATACAAAGTTAATGGGATTAAACCACCAATAGTAGTTAACGTTGTTAACAGTATTGGCGTAAAGCGCACAGTACTCGCCCTTAGTATTGCCGAACGTTTGTCTAAACCTAATCTCAAATTAATATTGGTACTATCAATCAAAATAATAGCATTGTTCACTACAATACCAAATAAACTAATCAAACCAACAAAAGCCATCATAGAAAAAGATAAACCAGTTAAATATAACCCTATAATGGAACCTGCCATAGCAAAAGGAATAGAACTAAAAATAATCATGGGCTGCAAAATAGATTTGAACTGTAACACCAATACAGCAAATATCCCTATAGCCGTAATCAGCATAACTTGTGTTAAGCCTGCAAAAGTCGTCTGTCGAGATTCTTCTTCACCACCCAAAGTAAAATGCATACCTTCAGGTAAATCGCTCTGTTCAAGGTAATTCAACAACTGTTTAGTGATTTCACCAACTGAATAACCCGTTTCAACATCCGCAGATACTTTAGCCATGCGTAGTTTTTGGTAATGAAAAAAGTCACTACCACCTTTTTTTAATTCCATGGTAGCTAGTTGTTCAAGGGGAATTGAAACACCCTGATTATTGCTAATTTCAATAGCTGACAAATTATCAATACTGGGATCTCTTTGGCGAATAATAATAGGATAATCTTCGCCGTTAATATCATTAAATTGGCCAATAGTAGTTCCTGATAAAATAGTACTAATGGTTTTATCTAATAGTTCAACACTAACACCACTCAATGCTGCTTGCTGATAGTTAATAGTTAACGCTAACTCAGTATTTGCCATACCTATTGGATTATCGACATTTACAACGCCAGGTAACTGTCGAACCTTAACTGCAAGGTCATTAGCAACTTTTTCTAAATCACTGAGTGATTCACTTAACAGCCTAATGGCAATAACCTGATCGGTCACCGGACCTTGAGTAAACTCTTTAACCGTAATTTCCGCCTGCTGCCAATGACTAAAATCATCACGTAAGCTTTTAACTAAATTAGTCACATCATCAGAGTGATATTCTCTTAATACAAGTAATGCTTGGCCAAAACGGGCAATACCGCGTTTGGGTACTTCATTATAATAAATACGTGGATTTGAATTACCTATATTAAGTGCAACTTTATCAACTAATTCATACTGCTTAACATGCTGAAGTACTTGCTGAAGCACTTTATCTGTATAAGCTAATGATGAGTTAGCTGGAGTCGTAACATTTATGAGTAACATCGGTTTTTCTGCTTTTGGAAATAAGCTCACGCCTACTTGGCCAAACAAAGAGAACATAGTAACTAACATCAATAAACTAATAACAATAACGCTTACTTTATAGCGCATTAATATTTGTAAAGTATTGCTATAACTCTTTTCAGCAAATTTGTTGGCGTAATGCTGAAGAGTATAACTTTTAGTCGCTTTAACTTTACTATTTTTATCAATAACAACAAACAACTTACTTGCTAAAAGTGGTGTTAACGTTAATGCCACTAACAATGAGGCAAGTAATACTAATACTACAGTAACTGGCATTGAGCGAATAAAGTCACCAGTATTACTTTGAATCATCAGCATAGGTAAAAAGGCTAACATGGTGGTAATAGTGCCACTGACAATAGCCCAAGCTACTTTACTGGTTCCACTTGCTGCTGCCTGGTTTATATCTTTACCAAGTTTTTTTTCTCTATGAATACTTTCGGTTACCACAATGGCGTTATCAACTAATAAACCTAAAGCAATGATCAAACCAACGATCGACATTTGCTGTAAACCATAACCACTAAAATCAAGCCAACCAATAGCCATCAAAAATGAAATTGGGATAGCTAAAATCACCACTAAAGCTTCTCTGATCCCTAAAAATAGTAAGGCCATTAAACCGACTATAACTAAACCTTGTATTAAATTATCAAAAAATCCATTAACACGTATGTTAACACTGTCAGCTTGTTGAAATAATTTTTCTAGCTTAATACCACTAGGTAAACTCTTTTTAAACAACTCAATTTCTTGGTTTATTTGCTCAGTTAATACAAAGATATTAGTTTTTTCACGCTGCTCTACCGTAATAAATATTGCTGGGATATCATCAAAGTAAGCTAAATAACTCGGCTCTGCATTAGTAAAACTAACCTTAGCAATATCTTTGATTTTTAAAATACCATTAACGCTGATTATGCTGCTATCACTAATAATAGTATTTTCTATTTCATCTAATTTAGTAAAATTTCCACTGGTCTTAACATTAAAACGGCGTGTACTGGCATCAACAAAACCTGGAGTGATATTTAATGCTCGCCCTTGAAGACCTTGAGTTATATCAGTAAGTGCTAGGCCATAATACTTTAACAGCGATAGATTAACATCTATCGCTACAATTTGCCGCGGATATCCCCATATACTAGCCTTACGAACACTAGCTATTGTTTCTAGTCTTTTTTCTAGTAACTTGGCATATAATTCCATGGTTTTGTAGTCTATTGGTTCAGACCATAAAGCCAACTGCATTATGGCAACGCTACTTGGTGTTGCTTTTAATACCAATAATTTAGCAACGCCTGCAGGTAAACTCGGTCTTACCGTGGATACCGCCTGTTTTACTTTATTAAACGCAGCTTCAGCATCGGTACCATAAAGAAAGTCGATAGTAATTCTAACTGCACCATTATGAATTTTTGCTTCAATTTTTTTGATATTTTCAATCTCAGCAACTTCTTGTTCAAGTGGGTCAACTACTAAGGTTTCAATATCACTAGGTGATGCACCAGGATAAACCACTTCAATTAAGGCAACCGGTAAATCAAATTGAGGATCTTCTGAACGAGGCATATTTAAATAAGACACCACACCAATCAAAATCAATAATAAAAAAATAGTTAAGGTAAATGGGGCGTTATCTATCGCTAATCTAGGTAGTTTCATCTGCTATTTCACTTTACTAAATTTTATCTAATTGTTTATTTTCTAACGCTAAATGTTGCCAGCCTCTTGTGACAAAGGTTAAGGGTAGGATATTTGACTCAGCAGATAAGTAAATATACTCATTTGAAAGCTGTTTAATGGAGAAGGCTTGCTGGCTATAACTTTTCACCTCTTTTGAGTCAGAATTCAAGACCATAATTAAAGCCCTACCTTGCCTATCGATACTATTGAGGGCTTTTAGTGGTAATCTATAGGCAAGTTTATCGGTAATAACGTCAGTTAATACATGCACTAGCTGCCCAACAACCACTTGATTCATATTTAAATTATCTAATAATATTTCAATGGTAAATAAATGACTTTGTTCATCTGAAATAGCGGGTATTTTGCTCACGGAGCCATTAACTAGCCCAAATAGTGCTAAATTAACATCCATCTTTTGCTGTAATTTGACTAGATTTAATTCTTCGGTAGTTAATGCGACACGAACCACTAAATTATTTTCTTTAGCTGCTATTTTTAAGACACTTTTATTAGGATTTTGTAATTCACCTAATTCAGTAAACCGAGTTAGTACCACACCATCAAAGGGTGCTATCAGTCGAGATTTTAAAAGGTTATATTCTGCTATTTTATGATTAGCACGGGTTATTTCAATTAGAGTTTTAGCATCATCTAATACTTGTTGTGAACTTAGCTTTTTACTGAGAAGCGTCTCAACACGTTTAATTTCACGCTTTGCTTGTAATAAACGCGCATAACTAGCGTTTTTTTCAGCGGTAAGCTCTTCATTGTCAAGTTGTGCTAGTAACTGGCCTTTAATAAAGCTATCACCTTCATCAACGTTAAGCTTTTCCAGGTAACCATTAGTTTTAAAGGATAAGTTTAACGTTCTTTTAAAAGTTAACTTACCCGTACGGCTAATTTTTTTAACCATAGGTTCTGCTTTGATAGTTTTAGTTTCAAGTTGTTGCGCAAAAGTCGGGATAACTAATGACACACTGATGATAAAAAAACTTGAAAGTAGCCCTAAAAGACGTGATTTCATTTGGATAATATAACCAAAAACATTATAACTTATTCATAAGTTTAGATATTTTTTCCACTAAAGTATATAAATATTGAAGATATGTCAAAGATAAGAGTAATACTGTAAGTAAACCTTTCAAATCATAAGATGTTTTCGATAACTTAACTAGACAAGTATATTGATAAATTATAGTATCTGCCACGTATATATTGTGGTTATATTTTTAATAATATATTACATCAAAAAACCACCCGTAGCTCAGCTGGATAGAGCGATGCCCTCCGGAGGCATAGGTCACAGGTTCGACTCCTGTCGGGTGGACCAACTACACCCCTAATATATTGTAATCATCATTATCCTCTACATATATTTGAGCCTGTTCAATTGATCCAAAATAATAGGTAATCAATTTACTACGTTTTTCACGTATAGAGATAGGAATTTCGAGTAGTTGAACAACCTCAAGCCAAGTTTTAACGAGTGTTAATGGTGGTAGTTCTTGCATAATTTCATCCTTGAAAATAATTATTTAAATAGTTTACTTTAAATAATTATTCAAATCAAAAACTAAAAATAACATCTCAAGATGGTATAAATACTAAGCAGATATGAACCAAATTTGAAGCTAAAATAATGATTCAATTTCACTACTATTTTATCGTGTATCTATGGCTTATATATAGTCAAAAATTAGGTATAAATTATTACTCCAACGGGTTTGACTATTAATAGTCAAAAATACTGAACGATCTCTTATATTATAAAAAGTACTATCGCTCATATAATTTATCTAAGAAGCTAACTAAGTCAAAGCGTTAATAATGTAGTACTGTCCATATAAATATACGTCAGCTTTCTGGTAGGGCGCTTCAGTGATAAGTTCAGTATAATCCTCAGCGTTAATACTGCCAACATCATTATAGTGATACTCGATCATAAAAATTATATTCATTTAGTACATAATCAGAGCTTATTGAAGAACACCAATAATTATCAGTGTATAAGTAAAATATGCTGAGGGTAGGGTATATGGGACTAACTATTTCATCGTTGTAGTATTATCTTTATCAGTATCACTTTACTGAAAGTCCATATAAGCCATTTTAAAGAAAAAATCAGCTGTCGCACGCTCAATAAAGCCCTCAGTAACGAGGCATCATCAATAATATAATAGTAATAGCTTTTATAATTACCTTTAATAGTATTTTAATACGTAAGAAAGCTACTCTATTATCTTTATTACCATCAACACTGATAACTAACTCCATATATATCAAAGAAAATTATCCCTATATCAGTTTTATAACGAATAGCATCTATATCAACACGGTACTATTGATTAAGCATTTAGGTGACAAAAGGGATTAATAAAGCCAGTAGCTCCAAATAATAATTGTTAGCTAATAATGAAGTCTACGTATTAATTACTATATTTATAATTAAAACAGTCAATTTTTTGTAATACTATGCCACTTTATCCATATCAAGTACCCAACTTTCATTGCTAAAGTCCGTTGCCAATTAGGAGATAATAATTAGCATTTTCATGATACTGATAGATATTTTATAACGGAATAAGTAATCCATTTTTAAAATATTGCTACGTCATTTTCTACAAGCTCAATATATCTAGGTAAAAAGAGTACCAATGTGACTAAAATATTTATCAAGGTTTAATTATTACTTAAAGTTATTATATTAAGTTAATTAAAAAAGGAGAGTGACATTATATATTTTTATATCTATATTTTTTACAGATACTGTTTAACTTATTTTGGCTAATATTTCTTCAAGTTTAGCTAAGTTATCGTAAGAGATAACCAGCTTACCTTTACCTTTACTATTATAATTAATAGCAACTTTAGCGCCAATTTTATCTGCTAAGCCTTGTTCCAACGCGATAGTATCAAACTCTTTTTCAACTTTTTCTTTTTCAATAATAGGATTTTGAATATTTTTAATTAAACTCTCTGTTTCTCGTACCGTTAACTCTTTCGTTGCTACGTTTTGCGCTGCTGAAGTTTGTACATCACCATCTAATGCTAATAAAGCACGGGCATGACCCATTTCAATATCACCATTTTCTAATAAGGTTTTTACTTCTTCATTTAATTTATTTAACCGTAATAAATTACTTACCGTAGTACGAGACTTACCAATAGCAACAGCGACTTCTTGATGAGTTAGCTCAAATTCCGTTAATAAGCGATCTAATGCCACCGCTTCTTCCATTGCATTAAGGTCTTCACGTTGGATATTCTCAATTAGTGCAATAGCCACCGCTGACTCGTCAGGCACGTCTTTAACTAAACAAGGAACAATAGCAAGTTGTGCTAATTTAGCGGCACGCCATCGGCGTTCACCAGCAATAATTTCATACTTACCATATTCAACCAAACGTACAACAATCGGTTGAATAATACCTTGTGATTGAATAGATAATGATAATTCTTCAAGACCTGTATCAGACATACCACTACGTGGTTGATACTTACCTGGTACTAGCTGTTCAATTGGCAGTTTTAGTAGTTCATTCTCTATCGATTTTATGCTGTTACTCGCTTTAGTAATATTCGCTTGTGTCTCTGCACCTGTAACCGCTGGAGATAATAGTGCATCAAGACCGCGACCTAAACGACTAACGCCTTTACGTTTTACTGTACTCATAATTTTCCTTTGTGCTAGCTGGCAACATTAACCGTAGCTTGCTTGGCTTTTTTAGCCGAATCATTTTTACGTAATACTTCACCGGCAAGCGCTAAATAAGCTTTCGCGCCCGTTGAAGATTTATCATAATACATCGCTGGTGTGCCAAAACTTGGTGCTTCAGCTAAACGAACATTTCGAGGGATTACACTGCGATAAACTTTATCGCCAAAATGTCGTTTCAATTGCTCAGATACATCGTTAGCCAAGCGATTTCGAGGGTCATACATGGTGCGAAGTATGCCTTCAATATGTAATTTATCATTCACTACTGACGTTAACTTAGTAATAGTATCCATAAGTGCTGTTAAACCCTCTAATGCGTAATATTCACATTGCATTGGCACTAGAACAGAATCAGCTGCAGTCATAGCGTTAACGGTAAGCATATTTAATGAGGGTGGACAATCGATGATTATGAAATCATAAAAGTCTTTTACTGGCGCTAATGCATTCTTTAAACGCTGTTCACGCGCATACACTTCCATTAATTTAATTTCTGCTGCAGTAACATCTGTATTAGCTGAAATTAAATGATAAAGACCTGACGTTTCTTTAATAACAACATCTTCAACACTTTGCTCTTCAACTAACAATTCATAACAAGTCGCATGAACTTGGTATTTATCAACACCACTCGCCATGGTTGCATTACCTTGCGGATCTAAATCTACTAATAAAACTTTGCGTTTTGTCGCTGCCAACGAGGCAGCCAAATTAACCGCGGTTGTGGTTTTACCCACACCACCTTTTTGGTTTGCAATTGCTATTATTTTTCCCACAAGCGCCTCTATTTTTATCTAGACCAATTACATTAAATTTATTATCAACTCAGAGCTATATTAGTGAGTTTAAAACAAGAAAAATTAGTTAAACTAGTCTATCTTTTATTAATTTTTTACAGTTATTAGTTTGTTAAATAAGCTTCCAAAGGGCGAGTATAAAAAGAAATATATGCTGCGTTACTGATTTTTGATAAGTAAATAACCATTATCACCAATCAATTACCTCTAAGCCTTTTAATTATCACTGAGTAGCTAATAACTTAATGTACTTGGTATTAATTACTAGTGCTATTTTTTCAGAACTATCACATGGCGTTCACCAACCAGCTCAGGCACTGTAATTTCATGACTTGCTACTAAAGTGATATTTTCAGGTAATTGTGAGATTTCATCCTGAGGATATCGCCCTTTAAGTGCAAAAAATTTTCCTTGTTCAGTGGTAATTAAATGCTGACACCAACTTACCATATCATTTAGGGAAGAGAAGGCACGACTTAATACGCCATCAAAAGGCAGATCACCTTGGTAATCTTCAACTCTTGCTTTAACTGGTGTGACATTAGGGAGTTTTAATTGAAAAACTACTTGTCTAAGGAAAGTGATACGCTTACCTAAACTGTCTAATAAGATAAAATTTCTTTCTGGATACAAAATAGCTAATGGTATGCCGGGTAAACCTGGACCAGTACCTACATCAATAAAATTTTCACCTGTAAGTAATTCGCCCACCATTAAACTATCCATAATATGCTTAATTAGCATTTCACTAGGATCGCGAACAGACGTAAGGTTATAAGCTTTATTCCATTTGTTGAGTAACTCAACGTATTGAATAAGTAAATCGATTTGTTTTTCAGATACGACTAGCTGCGTTTTACTAATCAGTGTCGATAATTGCTGTGTTAAAGTCATTTTTTTAGATGAGTAAGTAATTAGCGTTAATTACCAACTCGTACCTAGCTATTGCTTTTACGCTAATTTACGTAAAAGACCGTGTTTTTTTAAGTAGACTAATAATAACGAAATTGCCGCTGGAGTAATACCAGAAATTCGCGAAGCTTTACCGATAGTTTCCGGACGAGCGTCTTTTAGTTTAGCAACAACTTCATTAGAAAGACCTGAAATTTGCTGATACTCAAAATCGGTGGGAATCAAAGTATCTTCATTACGTTTTTTCTTCGCTATTTCATCAAGCTGTCTGTCGATATAACCCGCGTACTTAGTTTGAATCTCAATTTGCTCAGATGCTTGCTTATCTTGTATCGCTGGTCCTAAACCTTCTATCTTCATTAGATCGGTATAGTTTACTTCTGGACGACGAATTAAGTCTTCTAAACTCGCTTCTTTACTCATTGGTGTTTTCAGCAAGGCATTAATTTGATCTATTTTTGTATGATCTTTTTGTACCCAAGTAGATCGTAAGCGTTGACGTTCAAGTTCAACGTTTTCCATCTTCTCATTAAATCTGTGCCAGCGAGCATCATCAACTAGACCAATTTTACGACCTGCTTCTGTTAAGCGTATATCGGCATTGTCTTCACGAAGTAATAAACGGTATTCTGCGCGAGAAGTAAACATGCGATAAGGCTCTTTAGTGCCTAGTGTTGCTAAATCATCAATTAACACCCCCATATAAGCTTGATCACGACCAAGAGTGAATTCATCACGCTCTTTAACTCTATTAGCTGCGTTAGCACCAGCAATAAGACCTTGTGCACCGGCTTCTTCATAACCAGTAGTACCATTAATTTGACCCGCAAAGTATAAATTCTGCACAAATTTACTCTCTAAACTCTGTTTTAAATCACGAGGATCGAAATAGTCATATTCAATGGCATAACCGGGACGAGTAATAAAAGCGTTTTCAAAGCCTTTAATTGAACGGACTAAATTCATTTGTACATCAAAAGGTAAACTGGTAGAAATACCATTTGGATATACTTCGTGAGTAGTTAGTCCTTCAGGTTCGACAAATATTTGATGTGAATTTTTATCTGCAAAACGAGTAATTTTATCTTCAATAGATGGACAATATCTTGGGCCTACGCCTTCAATTACCCCTGTATACATTGGAGAACGATCTAAACCTTCACGAATTATTTGGTGGGTATGTTCGTTAGTGTGCGTGATATAACAAGAAAGCTGCTCTGGATGATCCGCCGGTGATCCCATAAATGAGAATACTGGACGAGGTGTATCACCAGCTTGTTCTTCCATAACCGAAAAATCTAATGATCGTGCGTCAAGTCTTGGTGGAGTACCAGTTTTTAAACGATCCATTCTAAATGGCATATCTCTCATTTTTGCAGCGAGATTTACGCTTGCAGGATCACCTGCCCTACCACCTTGATAATTATTTAAACCAATGTGGATAAGTCCTGAAAGGAAAGTTCCTACTGTAAGAACTACCGTCTTAGCTTTAAATTTAAGGCCCATTTGCGTAGATACACCAACTACGCGATCATTTTCAAGGATCAAGTCATCGCATGGTTGTTGGAAAATAGTTAAATTTTCTTGATTTTCTAGAAAACTACGAACGTAGTTTCGATATAAAACCCGATCTGCTTGAGCACGAGTTGCTCTAACTGCTGGGCCTTTGCTTGAATTTAAGGTTCTAAATTGAATTGCACTATGATCAATAGCTGTTGCCATCAAACCGCCAAGTGCATCAATTTCTTTAACAAGATGCCCTTTGCCAATACCACCAATAGCGGGATTACAAGACATTTGGCCTAGCGTGTCAATGTTATGAGTTAACAACAACGTCTTGCAGCCCATACGCGCAGCAGCAAGTGAGGCCTCGGTTCCCGCATGACCACCACCAACAACAATTACGTCATAAGACTCTTGATACCACATAAAATAACAATCCCGCTTGGTTAAATTTAGTCAAAGTTTTTATTTGAATATGCATTATAAAATTTGCAAGACTCAAAAATTAGGAAACGTATTTTAGCGCTTTTTTCTCTTCAAGGATACGATCAAATTCGTAAAAATGATTGGGGCTGATCCTTAATATATAAAAAGAGATCTTTATAAAGATCTTGTTACTATTACTTATTAGGATCGTTATTTTCTGTGGGTAAGTGATTTTTTATTATATTTATTAAGAACTAACAGCAATGATAACACTGTGATCAACCTTTGATCAACCAGCGAATAAGCTTTGATCAAAACAGCTAGTTATCCACAAGACGTTTAAAAAACTTTTTAATCCACTGAATAATAATAGAAAATTAACGGGTTATTAACTGTTTTATCCACAATGTAAAATAAATAGATCGAAAACTGTGTATAAGTTATGGGTAAGTGATCAGGTTAGATCGAAAGTAGATCTATATTTGTACGGATCCACTGCTGAACAAGATCTTCTGGATCTATATCTTCTGACATATCAAAGGTTTTAACAGCGGTTAACTCACTACAACCTATTGAAATTAATAGTTTTGATAGGTCTTTAGCTGCTTTGCAAAAAGTATCATAGTTAGAATCTCCGATTCCTATGGTTAAAAAACTAACCGTGGATAGATCTTGTGCACAATGACTTAGATCACTAACAAATTGCTTGATGTTGTCTGGGTAGTCACCAGCGCCATGTGTTGAGGTACAAAGGATCCAAATAGGGTTTTCGGGGGAGCCACTGTGCTTTTTTTCTTCAATATTGATAGGGAAAGTATTGTTGATGATGCTATTAAGATCCGGTTTTAAGTGAATATCAACCTTATGATCAAGTTCAATTAGGGTTTCTTCACAAGCTTCTGCTACATATTCTGTGCCACCAAGCATGCTTCCAACGATGATTTGAATCGCGCTCATAGAGGTTCTCTTTAGTTTATAAGGGGAATTTATAGTGTATATTTACCCTATTGTATTACTTAACAATGAATAAAAAGAAGCATTTCGATCGAATATAATAAGTATATTTACTAAGTTTTTACTTAATAATATTTTGAACGAGTAACATTTACTCGTGTGGAATAGGGAATTGTAGACGCTATAATGAGGGATCACCGAAGGAATTTTTGGTGGTAACAACAGAAGTAAATGACTTACCTCTGTTTATTTTAATAGAAAGGGGTATAAATATCGGCTATTTACCAATACAAAAAGAGCTAAATATTTTACCTAACAAGTCATCACTGGTGAACTCACCAGTGATTTGATCTAACTCTTGCTGACAAATACGCAGTTCTTCTGCCAATATTTCACCCGCAACGTAAGACTCAAGTTGCTCTAATCCAACCAGCAAATGCTGATGGGTATTCTCTAATGCCACTAAGTGACGTCTTCTTGCCATAAAGCCACCCTCTGTACTACCTTGGTAACCCATAATAGTTTTTAAGTGCTCTTTTAGGCTAACAACGCCTTTACCTGTCTTTGCTGATAAAGTAATAATAGCGTGTTGCGTACCATCGGTATCAGTAAACTCGGTAAATCCTGTTTTAGCATCATTTACATCGGCTTTATTTCTGATAAGTGTTAGGCCAATGTTCTCTGGTAGTTTGGCAAAAAACTCAGGATAGTAATCTTTAATGTCTTGTTCATCTTCTAAGATACTGTGATCTTCACTAGCATCGACCATTAGTAATACACGGTCAGCTTTATTGATTTCTTGCCAAGCGCGTTCAATGCCTATTTTCTCAACGACATCATCACTGTCTCGTAATCCAGCGGTATCAATTATATGTAATGGCATGCCATCGATATGAATTTGTTCAGCGAGTACATCACGAGTGGTACCGGCAATGTCAGTAACTATGGCGGTTTCTTTACCACTTAATGCGTTTAATAAGCTAGATTTACCCGCATTAGGGCGGCCTGCAATGACTACACGCATTCCTTCACGAATAATACTTCCTTGCTGCGCTTGTTTACGCACATCTTCTACTTTGTTAATAATATTTTTTAAATCATTAACTATTTTTTTATCCGCAAGAAAATCAATTTCTTCTTCGGGGAAATCAATGGCAGCTTCGACATACATGCGCAGGTGAATAATATTTTCGACCATTTCATTAACGAGTTTTGAGAAATCACCTTGTAAAGAGTGCAGGGCAGACCGAGCTGCTTGTTCTGAACTTGAGTTAATTAAATCAGCAATTGCTTCTGCTTGGGTTAAATCGAGTTTGTCATTTAAAAAAGCTTGTTCACTAAATTCACCAGGTTTAGCCATAATGACTTTAGGTAACGCCAGTATTGATTTAAGCAGCATATCTAAAATAACGGGACCACCATGACCTTGAAACTCAATAACATCTTCGCCAGTAAATGAGTTAGGTGCTTTGAAATAGATAGCGATGCCCTGATCTAATACCTGTGATTTATCAGGGGATGTGCTGTCTAAGAAAGATAGGTATTCAGCTTTTCTTACTTCGGGTAATTTTCCTAAAATAGCTTGAGCAACATTTTTCGCTTCTGGGCCTGATACTCTAATAATACCAACGCCACCACGTCCTGGTGCTGTGGCTTGTGCGGCTATTGTTGTTTTGTAAGAAATTGAGGTCATGGTTAAGTAATTACTTTAAATATGAATGACGACTATTTTACTGTATTTGCCCATAAATGCCTAAAACTTAACTCCCTAAAACGAAAAAGGCGATTACTGTATTATCAGTAATCACCTTTTTTTATTCTGCGAAGTAAACTACTTGCATATTTTATGCTGCTGTTGCTTCTTTTTTCTTGGCTATGCCAGCAAAGATAACTTTCATTTGTGCAATAGAAATCAAGTTACTTACTAACCAGTAAAGTACTAAACCAGATGGGAACCAAGCCATGAATATTGAGAATACTACTGGCATGTATTGCATTATTTTTTGCTGCATTGGATCTTGTATTGTCATAGGTTGCATTTTTTGCATAACATACATACTTGCACCCATGAGCACAGGTAACACAAAGAATGGGTCCATAGCTGATAAATCTTGAATCCAGAATACAAACGGTGCGTGACGTAATTCAACACTTTCTAAGAATACCCAGTAAAGGGCTAAGAAAATAGGCATTTGAAGTATTAGTGGTAAACAACCGCCTGCGGGGTTCACTTTTTCTTTACGATACATTTCCATGGTGGCTTGTGACATTTTTTGCCTGTCATCACCAAAGCGTTCTTTTAACTGTGCCATTTTAGGCGCTAAGTCACGCATTTTAGCCATTGAGGTATATTGCGCTTTAGTTAATGGATACATAGCACCTTTAACTATCAATGTGATGATAATAATAGCTACACCCCAGTTAGAAAAAATCGACTGAATTTGTAGTAGTAACCAAAACAGTGGTTTACTAATCATCCATAAGAAACCGTAATCAATAGTTAAGCCCAAACCGTCAGAAATTTCATCTAGTGCATACTGATCTTTAGGACCTACATAGAATATTGCAGACGTTGAACCTTGCTGACCGGCATCAATGATAACTGCAGGAGCTTTAAAGCCAATAACGGCTTCAAAATTATTACTATACGTTGTATAAATTTGGTTACTATCTTCAGTTTTTGGAACCCAAGCAGAAACGAAATAATGCTCAAGCATTGCTACCCAACCACCAGCAGTCACCTTAGTTAAGTTTGCTTCTTGAATATCGTCAAAATCATATTTCTCGTAACGTTCTTCTGTTGTTGAGTAAGCTGAACCACGGTAGGTTGGTAACATACCACCACCTGATTCTACAACAGTCGATTGTTTAAGCTGACCATACATTTGTACAGAAACACTGTTAGCTGTGTTGTTATCTATTAAGTATTTTACACCAACGCTATAGCTATTTTTATTAAAGATAAAACGTTTAGTTACTGTCATACCACTAGCATCATGAAAAATTAAATCAATACTTGAATTGTCATTAGTTAACTCATAGTTGTTTTGCGTACTGGTATAAATTGGACGACCTTTGATTATACGGTCAATACCGTTAGCGCCGGTTAAACCACTTTGAGCAATATACTTTTGATTTCCATTTTGCATGATTGTATATGGAATACCATTACCTTGCTCAGTATCGTAGTTAAGTAATTTAGCTTCAACTATGTCACCACCTTGACTATTAATTTTCAAGATGAATGTATCAGTGGTAACTGTGATTAATTTGGCAGAAGTATCGGTTGATTTTACTGAACTTACTTGAGCATCTGAAGACTCAGGCACGAAGTCTGAGTTGACATTTTCAGCTGACTGGTTTTGGCTAATACTTATTTGTTCAGGAACTACAGCATTTTGTTGTTGCCATTGACTAAACAGTAAGTAGGTAACAACCATAAGCGCAATAAAAAGTAGACTGCGTTGGGATTCCATAAAATTTACTTCTCTTCTTTGTTGGCAGGGGAATATTATCCCGTGCATAATTTAAATTTGATAAGTGCGTGGCATATTAATATAGGTGCGCTTAATAACCTACTATCTTTTAGTCTAGGTAGGCTATTTAACCTCAGATCGGATTAATAAATCATTTTTAGTAACTTATTCGTAAAACTCATTGGTAATAGGCTAGCTATTGATATGAATAATCCATCTTGAATTAATGATAAGTATTAGGCTATAAATGTTTATAAGTATATTTACTCATATTTTAATACCAAAATATTATTTTAATCTGATTTGATATTATTTGTTTTTGTTATAGGAGGAACAGGGTCTTGACCGCCCTCATTGAGTGGGTGACATCTTAATATACGTTTACTTGTTAACCAGCCACCTTTTATTATCCCAAAACAATTAATAGCTTCGATTGCATAAGTAGAACAGCTTGGAGTAAATCTACAATTAGAACCTAGTAATGGACTAATAAAGCGTTGATAGCTTTTTATAACGGTTATTACTAGCTTTTGTGGCGCTGAATTATTTTTCGCCATATATTCTCTAATTCCTGATTTATCGTTTTGTTATCAAGTTGATCAATACCAGATTTTACCATAACGACTACATCGATAGCAGGTAAATTATCTTGATTTAAGCGAAAGCTTTCTCTTACCTGCCTTTTAACACGATTACGTTGCACAGCAAGTTTTACTCGTTTTTTAGCAATAGCTAAGCCTAAACGGTTTTTGGCAACTGAGTTATGTTTATCAGATATGAGAGTATGAGGTTTAGTTGTTACTAATAAAGTAAAGTGGCGAGAGCCAAAGCGGATAGGTTTAGAAAAAACCGCTTGAAAATGACCAGGAGTCAACAAACGTGACTCCCGATTAAATTTATAAGTAGTCATAGTTAGACTACCTTATATCAAACATTGTAAACAAGGATTGATACTATGCGCTAAGACGAGCACGGCCTTTCGCACGACGACGAGCTATTACAGCACGTCCGTTCTTAGTTGCCATACGAGCACGAAACCCGTGGTTACGCTTACGCTTTAATACGCTAGGTTGAAATGTTCTTTTCATTACGCTAATCCGTCGGTTGTTGTTGCCCTGGCAAAACAGCCTATTGAGCACACATCTAAAAAATGAGGCCGAATATTAATGCTTACTGAGATAATTGTCAATCCTTTATGTCTGCTATTTTCATAATGATCCTTGCATTTTAACTGATGATCCTTGTGATCTTGACTGGTATTACTAATGATATTCACAGTTTTATCACAAGAGGGTTTTATTATCTGAATAACTAATTCAGTTAAATGCAGGTTTAAAGTATCAAAGTCTGATAAATAACCTACTTATTTTTCTTAAAATTTGTTACTTTTATTTATTTTTAACAGTTACTTAGAGTTATTCAATCAAAAAATAATTATAATAGTCAAAAGTCAATATTGCACTTGTGGATAACTCAATAGATAATAGCCCACAGAAAAATAATAACCTAGTTACTACTGGAGTTTTGGTTGGATCATTCACCTTGGCAAAGATGCCTATCTGTTCTACAAGAAGAATTGCCTGCTCAGCAATTTAGTATGTGGATCCGACCGTTACAATGCGTTATAAATGATAATGTTATGACCTTATATGCTCCTAATCGGTTTGTTCTAGATTGGGTTAGAGACAAATATGTTAATCGTATAAATGAACTTCTTACTATTAACGAACCAAGTAATCCATTATTACTACGTTTTGACGTGGGTAGTAAACCAATAGTTAATAATTCCATTACGACTAATTTAACCACGAGAAATAATGGTGGTAACGAGTCAATGTTTTCCAAAGCGACTTCTTCCCCTAAAGCTGCTGAGCCAGAAAGTAATATCCCTAAAAAAACTAATGTACGATTAAATTATACCTTCGAAAATTTTGTTGAGGGTAAATCTAATCAACTTGCTCGTGCAGCGGCTTCGCAAGTTGCAGATAATCCAGGTACAGCTTATAACCCCTTATTTATTTATGGCGGTACCGGTTTAGGTAAAACGCATTTATTACATGCTGTTGGTAATGGAATTTTACTCAATAAACCCAATGCTAAAATTGCTTATATGCATTCAGAGCGTTTTGTGCAAGATATGGTTAGAGCATTACAAAACAACGCTATGGAAAAATTCAAGCAATACTACCGAAGTGTCGATGCTTTACTTATTGATGATATTCAATTTTTTGCAGGTAAAGAACGAACTCAAGAAGAGTTTTTTCATACGTTTAACGCACTTCTTGAAGGAAATCAACAGGTTATATTGACGAGTGATAGGTATCCTAAAGAAATTAATGGTGTTGATGACCGATTAAAATCTCGATTTGGTTGGGGCTTAACCTTAGCAATAGAACCGCCAGAACTTGAAACGCGTGTAGCAATATTAAAACGTAAAGCTGAAGAAAGTCAGATTAATTTGGCTGATGAAGTTGCTTTCTTTATTGCCAAACGTCTTCGATCTAATGTTCGCGAGTTAGAAGGGGCTTTAAACCGTGTTATTGCGAATGCTAATTTCACTGGTCGTGCTATTACTATCGACTTTGTCCGTGAAGCATTACGAGATTTACTCGCCTTACAAGATAAATTAGTTACTATAGATAATATTCAACGAACGGTTGCTGAATATTATAAAATTAAAATAGCTGATCTGTTATCAAAACGACGAAATCGCTCTGTTGCTCGACCTCGCCAAATAGCCATGGCATTATCTAAAGAGTTAACGAACCATAGCTTACCCGAAATTGGTGATGCATTTGGTGGTAGAGATCATACAACTGTTTTACATGCATGCCGTAAAGTTAAGTCTTTACGTGAAGAAACGCATGATATAAAAGAAGATTATTCAAATTTAATTAGAACACTTTCATCTTAATTTTTAATTTTAATTTTTAAAGTAATACAAAAATAATAACACAAGCACTTAAGTAGGTATCAAAATGAAGTTTTCACTGAACAGGGAATTATTACTTAAACCATTATTATTGGTTTCTGGTGCAGTTGAACGCAAAAGTACTTTACCAATTTTGAGTAATATACTTTTTGAAGTAAGTGGTCATTCACTTACCCTAACCGCTACTGATTTAGAACTTGAAATGGTTGCTTATACAGAAATTCAGAATAAGGGTGAAGACGGTAATATCACTATTCCCGCGCGTAAGCTTTTAGATATATGTAAAAGCTTACCAGAGAATTCTTTGATATCTTTTGAAGTTATCGACGAGTCTATTAAGTTATCTTCGGGTCGCAGTCGTTATTCTCTTTCTACTTTGCCCGCTGTTGATTTTCCAAATATTGAAGAATGGAAAGGGGATGTAGAGTTTCAGTTATTAAAATCTGAATTTTTACGTTTGATAGAAAGCACTCATTTCTCGATGGCCAACCAAGATGTTCGTTATTATCTCAATGGTATGTCTATCGAAAGTGAAGGCAACGAAATTCGTTCAGTTGCAACAGATGGTCATCGTCTGGCTATTTGTAAAATATCAAATGACTCTTTAGCATTACCAGCGAGACAAGTTATTGTTCCGCGTAAAGGTATACTGGAGATAATTAGACTACTTGCACCGGTTGATGAATCAGTACAGATATTTTTAGGCTCTAATCATATTCGCATTATTGATACTGAATTTTCTTTTACCAGTAAATTAGTGGATGGTCGTTTCCCTGATTACCGACGCGTATTGCCTAGAAATGGTGATAAGATATTTGAAACCAATAAAGATGCACTTCGTCAGGTTTTATCACGAGCTTCTATTTTATCTAATGAAAAATTTAAAGGTGTTCGTTTAAATTTCTCTGATACTAATTTAAAAATTACTGCCAATAATCCAGAACAAGAACAAGCCGAGGAAGAAATTGAAATTAACTTTCCTTATGGTGAGTTAGAAATTGGTTTTAACGTTAGTTATGTCCTTGATGTATTAAGCGCTATTAAAGATGAGAATGTTAAATTTACTTTAGCTGATGCCAATAGTAGTGTAGTTATTGAAGGTAGTAACAATGGCGAAGCGCTTTATGTTGTTATGCCGATGCGTTTATAGATTATAGTGAATAGGTACTTTTTTTACTGATGAGTGTTGCTAGGCTTACTACGTATAATTTTAGAAACTTATCATCTGTTGCTATAGATTTACATCCGAAACTCAATTTTTTTGTTGGGGATAATGGCAGCGGCAAAAGTAGTTTACTTGAAGCTATATTTTTTCTGGGTCATGGCAAATCATTTCGCACCAGTAAAGTAGAACATCTTGCAAGTTACGACACAGATAATTTTGTTGTTAGTGTTAAAGATATAAACGATTTACAACTAGGTTTAAGTAAACATTTACAAACAGGTGTTACGCTCATTAAAATAAACGGGGAGCGTCATGCACGTTTATCTGAGTTAGCTAAGAATATAGCGGTACAAATTGTTACGCCAGAAAGTTTCAAATTGTTTTTTGGTGGACCGAAAGAGCGTCGTCGTTTTGTAGAGTTAGGTATGTTTCACGTGAAACATGATTCAACCAAGCAATGGCGTGAATTCAATAGAGTACTTAAGCAACGTAATGCTTGTATAAGGCATAATTTAGATAAAACGACATTTGATTATTGGACCGCCATGTTCTGTCAACTTTCACAAGAAGTTGCTGATGTTAGAAATGAATATATAACTAACTTAATTCTAGAGTTACCTTATTGGTTAGAACTATTATTACCGAGCATTGCTGATAAGGTTACCGTACAGTACTTACAGGGTTGGCCACAGAAAAAGAGTTTAATTGATTCATTAAATGATAGTCATGAAAGGGAACAAGCTTTTGGTTATAGTATTTACGGAGCACATAAATTTGATGTAAAATTCCTCATTGCAAAGCAGGCACTAGAAAGTCAGCTTTCAAGAGGACAACAAAAGTTGTTTTTACTGGCGTTAACATTTGCACAAGCTAAATTAATTGCAAGAGTTAAACGAGTAAAACCAATTTTACTTATTGATGATATAGGTGCGGAATTAGATGCTAATTCTAGGGAATCTTTGTCAACAGCGTTAAGTGTTTTGGATTGCCAAGTAATTATTACGGCAATAGAAGAGGGTGTATTACAACCTTTTATTACTAACGACTTAGTTATTGATAAAGAGAGTAGTAAAAATAAATATCATATGTTTCACGTGAAACATGGTGGTATATTACCTGTGAATAATTCAGTTAAGATTGAGTAGGCAAAAACTATGACAGTAGAAAATGAATATAGCTCGGCCAGTATTAAAGTACTAAAAGGGCTTGATGCAGTACGAAAAAGACCTGGTATGTATATAGGTGACACGGATGATGGCACTGGTTTACATCATATGGTTTTTGAGGTGCTAGATAACTCAATCGATGAAGCATTAGCAGGACATTGCTCTGAAATTATAGTAAAAATCCATTTAGATGGCTCAGTATCAGTACAAGATGATGGTCGTGGTATACCCACTGAAATTCATCCTGAAGAAGGTATTTCTGCAGCTGAAGTTATCATGACGGTGTTACATGCTGGTGGTAAGTTTGGTGGTGAAGATTCTGGATATAAAGTATCTGGGGGGTTACACGGCGTTGGTATTTCAGTAGTAAATGCCTTAAGTGAAAAACTTAAATTAAACATTCGCCGTGATGGTAAATTGTTTGAACAGTTTTATCACATCGGTGTAGCAGAGGCGCCACTTGCTGAAGTTGGCGTTAGTGATAAAACAGGTACAGAAGTTAGATTTTGGCCAAGTACTGATACCTTCACCGATGTTTTATTTCATTATGAAATATTAGTAAAACGAATTCGTGAATTATCATTTTTAAACTCTGGGGTATCAATTAGGTTAATTGATGAGCGTGAAGAAGGTAAAGAAGATCACTTCCAGTATGATGGTGGTATTCAGGCATTTGTTGATTATTTAAATACTAACAAAACTGCTGTAAATGAAGAAATATTCTATTTCGATCTAGAACGTGAAGATGGTATTGTTGTTGAAGTTGCAATGCAGTGGAATGATGGCTTCCAAGAGAATATCTATTGTTTCACTAATAATATTCCACAGCGTGATGGTGGTACTCATTTAAGTGGTTTTAGAACAGCACTAACTAGAACGTTAAACTCTTATATGAACAAAGAAGGTTTAAATAAGAGTAAAAAAGGTGGTACAACTGAAACCAGTGCTACTGGTGATGATGCGCGTGAAGGCTTAACAGCTGTTATTTCGGTAAAAGTTCCTGATCCTAAGTTCTCTTCACAAACAAAAGATAAATTAGTTTCATCAGAAGTTAAAACAGCTGTTGAACAAGCGATGGGCGAAAAACTAGGTGAATACCTATTAGAAAACCCATCAATTGCACGTACTATTATCATGAAGATAGTTGATGCAGCAAGAGCGCGTGAAGCAGCTCGTAAAGCTCGTGAAATGACTCGTCGTAAAGGTGTTTTAGATATTGCTGGTTTACCTGGTAAATTAGCAGATTGTCAGGAAAAAGATCCTGCCTTATCTGAAATATATATTGTGGAAGGAGATTCTGCTGGTGGTTCAGCCAAGCAGGGGCGTAATCGTAGAAACCAAGCCATATTACCATTAAAAGGTAAGATTCTTAACGTTGAGAAAGCACGTTTTGATAAGATGATATCTTCTCAAGAAGTGGGTACGTTAATTACAGCGTTAGGTTGTGGTATTGGCCGTGATGAATATAATCCAGAAAAACTTCGTTATCATAGCATCATTATTATGACCGATGCCGATGTCGATGGTTCACACATCCGTACTTTGTTATTGACTTTCTTCTATCGTCAAATGCCAGAAATTATGGAGCGTGGTCATATATTTATCGCACAGCCACCTCTTTATAAAGTTAAAAAAGGCAAACAAGAGCGTTATATTAAAGATGATGATGGCTTAACAGAATACTTAACAACACTTGCACTTGACCATGCTGCTATTCATGTTAATGAAGATGCACCGGCAATTTCAGGTGCTGCTTTAGAGCAGTTAGTAAACCAATTCCGTAAAACGAAGGATGTTATTAAACGCTTATCTAGACAGATACCAGCAGATATCCTAGAAAAAATGATTTATAGCAGTACTATTACCGTAGAAGACTTTACTGATGAAGCTAAAGTGAATGCTTGGGCAAAGAACTTAATTACTCAACTTGAGAATCAAGACAGTAATGGTTCAATCTATAAGATTGAAGTGAAGCATAATCCAGAGCGTAATATCTACTTCCCTAACTTTATTGTAAGAAAGCATGGTATTGATAAAGAATATCATTGTAGTTATGAGTTCATACAATCAAGAGAATTTGCATCAATTATGACATTAAATGCTGCAATTAATGATTTGATGGAAGAGGGTGCTTACGTTAAGCGTGGTGAGAAAGTGAATCCGGTAACTAACTTTGAAGATGCTTTAGAGTGGTTAATGGCAGAATCTAAACGTGGTCAATACATACAGCGTTACAAAGGGCTAGGTGAAATGAACCCAGAGCAACTTTGGGAAACGACTATGGATCCTGATACACGACGTATGTTACAAGTAACCATTGAAGATGCTATCGCAGCCGATCAATTGTTTACTACTTTAATGGGCGATCATGTTGAACCACGTAGAAAGTTTATCGAAGATAACGCCTTAAAAGTTTCGAACCTTGATATATAGTAATTATTAGGAACTAAATAAAATGCCCGGTTTTCATATCCGGGCATTTTTGTAGGGTAAATACTCTAATAAAGTTATAATTAGCTAATGCATAATATGGCAAAGAATAGGAAAATAAATTTTAGTATTATTCTTTGTTCAGTTAAACAAGACAGAAGTGAATACCATGACAACTTATAATAGTAAAACTTTTCAAGGTTTAATCTTGCAACTGCAGGATTACTGGTCACGTCAAGGTTGTGTAATTGTACAGCCACTTGATTTAGAAGTTGGGGCTGGAACATTCCATCCAATGACTTTTTTACGCTCTATTGGCCCTGAGCCTATGAGTAGTGCATACGTACAGCCTTGCCGTCGTCCTACTGATGGTCGTTATGGTGAAAACCCAAATCGCTTGCAGCATTATTATCAATTCCAAGTGATGTTGAAACCATCGCCAAAGAATATTCAGGAACTTTACCTCAACTCATTAAAAGAGTTAGGTATAGACCCGCTTGTTCATGATATACGTTTTGTGGAAGACAACTGGGAGTCACCAACATTAGGTGCTTGGGGTTTAGGTTGGGAAATCTGGTTAAATGGTATGGAGATCTCTCAATTCACCTACTTCCAACAAGTGGGTGGTTTAGAGTGTACACCAGTTACTGGTGAAATTACTTACGGACTAGAACGCTTAGCAATGTATATCCAAAATGTGGATAGCATTTATGACTTAGTCTGGGCTGATGGCCCATTAGGTACTGTTTATTATCGCGATATATTCCATCAAAATGAGGTAGAGCAATCTACTTATAACTTTGATCACGCCGATGTAGACGCGCTATTTGTACAATTCGATCAATGTGAAAAAGACAGTCAAAAATTGATTAAAGCTAATTTACCACTACCAGCTTATGAGCAAGTAATAAAAGCATCCCATGCTTTTAACTTACTTGATGCACGTCATGCTATATCAGTGACTGAACGCCAGCGTTACATTTTACGTGTACGAGCTTTATCAAAAGGTGTTGCACAAGCTTATTACCAAAAGCGTGAAGAGCTTGGTTTCCCATTATGTAAAAATAGTGAAGG
>CAJWZC010000005.1 GCA_913049915.1 uncultured Colwellia sp. | reverse complement strand
AACACACTTTATCGGCTAAACTGTTCGATTCTTCTGCAACAAGCGTAGATTACTACGCTTAATCGTTTTAAATGAAGTTAAGTTGATGAAAACACATTGGCTCAAAGACTATTCAAGGATATAGTCTACCAATAAATACTATGTCATTAATTAGTTACTTATTCTTATCACTATTTTTGGCTGTAAATTTTAAGGGTTCTCATGGCAGACGAAAAAGAAAATGGTAAAGAAGACGAGTTAGAGCTAGATAATTCTAGTAAAAAGAAAAAAATGATGATTATCATTATTGCTGTCGTTATTTTACTTGGTGGGGGCGCAGGAGCTTACTTTTTATTTATCGCTGGTGATGATACTAGCCAGGCACAGCTTGATGCAGCATTAGATGGTAGTAACGCTGACAGTACAGCGGTTAAAGCTGATTCTAGCGCTAAGCTGGGGAGTGCACTTTATGTGCCGATGCCTAGGCCATTTCGGTTCAATATCCCTGGCGCTGCTCGTGATCGTTTTGTAGAAATACGTGTACAGCTACTTGTTCGCGGTGGTGATAATGAAGAAAATGCTAAAATGCATATTCCATTGATAGAAAGTACCTTGCTCGGTATATTCTCGCAAGCCAATGCTGATGATTTGGCAACAAGTGCAGGGAAAACCTCTTTAAAACAGAAGTCATTAGCAGCCGTTCAAAAAAGTATGACTGATGTTGAGGGTGATAAAACGATCGAAAAAGTACTTTTTACTGGTTTTGTCATGCAATAGTTAGCCAAGTTTATTGGTTAATATGTCTAAAGTGCTAGTTAACATTAAGCAAAGTAAATAAGAAGAGATTATTGAGTGAGTGATTTATTATCCCAAGACGAAATTGATGCGCTATTACACGGTGTTGATGATGTTGAAGAAGAAGACGTAGTAGAGGATGTCGTCCAATCACGTGATGGCACTTCTGATTATGACTTTTCTTCACAAGATCGTATTGTCCGTGGCCGAATGCCAACGTTGGAAATGGTTAATGAACGCTTCGCTCGTCATATGCGCATTAGCTTGTTTAATATGATGCGTAGAACTGCCGAAGTCTCTATTAATGGTATTCAAATGATAAAGTTTGGTGAGTATATACATACCTTGTTTGTACCTACTAGTCTGAATATGGTGCGTTTTCGCCCTTTAAAGGGAACAGCACTCATTACTATGGAAGCCCGTTTGGTTTTTATTCTGGTAGATAACTTCTTTGGTGGTGATGGTCGATACCATGCCAAGATAGAAGGCCGTGAATTTACTCCGACAGAGCGTCGTATTATTCAAATGTTATTAAAACTTATTTTTGAAGATTACAAAGAGGCTTGGTCACCTGTGATGGACGTTTCTTTTGAATATCTAGATTCAGAAGTTAATCCGTCAATGGCAAATATTGTTAGTCCAACTGAAGTAGTGGTTATTAGCTCTTTTCATATCGAATTAGATGGAGGTGGTGGCGATTTTCACATTGCACTACCTTACTCTATGCTTGAGCCTATTCGTGAATTGCTTGATGCAGGTGTGCAAAGCGATAAGGAAGATACCGATATGCGCTGGTCCAAAGCGCTGCGTGATGAAATTATGGATGTACCTGTCACCATTAATACTAAATTTATTGAGGTTGATATTACCTTAAGCCAAGTGATGGAATTAAAAGCGGGAGATATTATACCCATTGAAATGCCTGAGCATATAACGGTATTAATTGAAGACTTACCGTCCTTTAGGGCTAAGTTAGGTCGAAGCCGAGATAATATAGCAGTGAAAATCGAATCGAAAATTAGGCGACCAGAGTCAGCTAAATCTGAATTAACTATCTTAACTAAAGGTGGAAAACGTCTTGATAGTGATGCAGAGCTTCACCTACTAGAAGATGACTTGTAAGTAATATAAGTTAACCTATTTGAACAAAATTATAAATTGAGGCCAGTGGTATGAGTGATGATAAAGACGAAGATCTTAGTATGTGGGATGAAGCACTAGATGAGCAAGCTGAAGCAAGAGAAAATGCTGAAACGGTTGAGTTAGAAGAGTTAACCCCTGATGATTCACCAATTACAGGTGAAGAGAAGCGAAAGCTTGATGCTATTTTAGATATCCCGGTTACTATTTCGATGGAAGTAGGTCGAAGTAATATCAGTATCAGAAATTTATTACAATTAAATCAAGGCTCGGTAGTTGAATTAGACCGAGTGGCGGGTGAATCACTTGATGTGTTAGTTAATGGTACCTTAATAGCCCATGGTGAAGTGGTTGTTGTGAATGACAAGTTTGGTATTCGCTTAACCGATGTAGTTAGCCAAGTTGAACGAATTAAAAAGTTAAAATAAATTATTTTAACAAAGATGACTTAATAAGTATTAAGTAAATAGAGACATAAAATCAATATGATAATAAAAACAATGTGTATATTACTGACTTTTAGTTTTTATTTAATGTCTCCAGTGGTTTTAGCACAAAATAGTGTATCTGAAAGTGAGTCAGTAAAAAATACCGATATTGAAGAGTTTATCAATCAAGAAATCGATGTTAAGCAGGGTAAGCTAGATAAAGGCATAGTCACCAAAGGCTCAGTTCAGCATGCTTCCACACCACAAACACTTGCAGGTGATAGCCCTGAAGTAGGTAAACATGTTATGGCTAATATGGATGCTGGCAGCATGATTTTATCGTTGCTAATGGTGTTAGCACTAATTATTATCAGTGCTTTGGTACTTAAACGTTTTAATATTAGTCAACAGGGTGTGAGCCCGCTAAAAGTTGTGACGAGTTTATCGTTAGGGGCTAAAGAACGTGTGGTAGTTATTCAAGCTGGAGAGCAACAGTTACTCTTAGGTGTTACCGCTCAACAAGTCACCTTAATTGAACGATTAACAGAGCCGTTAGTGACTCAAAAGTTAAAATCCGCTGAATTGCCAAAAGGTATATGGTCTTTTCTTTTGGCTAAAAAGCCCTAGTATCAAATAGATGTAGCATATTTATTAATAAATATTATTATAATGACTTTAAATCAGGTTGTTTTTTAGGGAATACTAACAAATCATGAAAAGAATTTCGCTATTCACCATCATAATACTATGCTTGCTTAGCATAAGTTTTGGTGCGTTTGCTGAAGACTTATCACTATCAGCATTAACACTGACAACTAATCCTGATGGCTCACAAGAGTACTCGGTAAACTTACAAATTTTGATTTTTATGACTGCGTTAAGTTTTATACCCGCGGCAGTTATTATGATGACATCATTTACCCGTATTGTGGTAGTAATGGCTATATTACGACAAGCCTTTGGTCTTCAGCAAACCCCATCAAACCAAGTAATTATTGGCTTAACTCTGTTTATGACACTTTTTATTATGACGCCGGTTTACAATCAAATAGATAAAAGTGCTATTCAGCCTTATTTGTCAGAGCAATTAACATCTACTGAAGCTATCAATCTAGCTAAGGTGCCATTACGTGCCTTTATGCTAGAACAAACCCGTATTAAAGATTTGGATACCTTAGCAGCAATGGCGGGAATTGATGCCGTTGATAAGCCAACTGATTTACCTATGACGGTAATTATTCCCGCTTTTATTATTAGTGAATTAAAAACGGCGTTTCAGATTGGCTTTATACTATTTATACCTTTTTTGATTATTGACTTAGTTGTTGCTAGTATTTTAATGGCAATGGGCATGATGATGCTGTCACCAATGATAGTATCTCTACCCTTTAAGTTAATGCTCTTTGTATTGGTTGATGGTTGGAATTTAGTTATTGGTACGATTGCAACCAGTTATGGATTAGGTACCTGACCTGATTTTTTAAATCGTTAATTATAATGTCGTTAAGAACGTTAGATAAGTACAAGTGAGCAGCTTATGGGTCCAGAAATTTATGTAGATATGTTAGGTGATGCATTGTTGCTTGTGATCCTATTAGTTTGCGCTATTATCTTACCGAGTCTAGCTGTAGGTTTGATGGTTGCTGTTTTTCAGGCGGCAACATCCATTAACGAGCAAACGTTAAGTTTTTTACCAAGATTAATTGTCACCTTGCTAGCGTTAATTATTGGCGGACATTGGTTAGTACAAAAAGTAATGGACTACACTATCCAGCTGATTGCTAGTATTCCTAGTGTGATTGTTTAGTTATGTATTTAGGCTTCACTATTGCTAGAGCAGCTTAATGGAATTTACTGAATCTATTATTAATCAATATATGGCCGATTTTATTTTGCCATTTAGCCGTATATCAGCCTTGATTATGACCATGGTAGGTTTTAGCTCAAAGACTATTCCAGGTCGAGTCAAACTGTTTTTATGCGTCAGTATTACCATTGCTGTGATGCCAGCAATCCCGCCAACTAGTGTAGAACGTTTAGTATCACTCAATACCGCTATTCTCCTGGGACAGCAAATGATTATCGGTGTCATGCTTGGTTTTGTAACTATCATGGTGGTTAATACTTTTACCCTAGCAGGCCAAATTATTGCTATGCAGTCAGGCCTTGGTTTCGCTTCTTTAGTTGATCCAGCTAGTGGGATGAATGTACCTGCCATTGGACAATTCTTTCTGATTTTATCTTCCTTGTTATTTTGGGTGATGGATGGTCATCTTGCTTATTTACAATTTATTGTCGCGAGTTTTGATACTTTACCCATCCCGACTGAGCATTTATCTAGCATCAAATATCGCGAAGTAGTTGAATGGGGTGGATGGATGTTCGCAACCGCTTTATCGCTTGCTTTAGCACCAATAACAGCGATGTTATTGATCAATTTTTCTTTTGGTATTATGACAAGAGCTGCTCCACAACTTAATATTTTTGCCATTGGTTTTCCTATCACCATGATGGCTGGTTTACTGATCATGTGGCTAACTTTTGGCAACTTCTTTACTCACTTTGAGTTGCAATGGCAACGAGCACTTGATTTTAGTTGTTATCTTATTGATTGTAAGGCGACGTAAATGGCTGATTCTGATAGTGGTGAAAAAAGTGAAGAACCTACAGCTAAAAAAATTACTGATGCCCGTAACAAAGGTCAAATTGCGCGTTCTAAAGATTTAGGTACTTTTTTTGTTCTGGTAGGAAGTGCTTGCGCCATGTTATTAATGGGTTCAGCTTTGGCTAAGTCTATGGCAGGAATGATGAAACATTTATTTAGTCTTAGTCGCGAAGAAGCAATGGATATAAATGCACTTTTTAAGGTGATAGACGATGGCGTTTATCAACTTGTTCCGCCATTACTTTGGATATTTTTTATTGTCATGTTAGCGGCATTTGTTGGTAATATTTTACTTGGTGGTATGAGTTTTTCATGGGAAGCCATGATGCCTAAAGCAAGTAAACTTTCTCCTCTGGCTGGTTTTAAACGTATGTTTGGTGTGCAAGCTGCTGTCGAACTGATCAAATCTATTTTAAAGTTCTTTGTAGTTTTTATTGTTGCTTTTTTACTGTTAAGTGGTTTGTTTGAGGAAATCCTTGGCTTAAGCCGAGAAACAATTCCTGCTAACTTTGAGCATGCACTTACCATGTTGCAGTGGATGTTTTTGATACTTGCTTTATCAATAGGCATCATCGTTGTTATTGATGCACCGTACCAAGTTTGGAATCATAATCGTCAGTTAAAAATGACTAAACAAGAAATTAAAGATGAACATAAGGGCACTGAGGGTAGTCCTGAAATAAAGAGTCGTATTCGTCGAACCCAATATGAAATGTCGCAACGCCGCATGATGCAAGATGTACCTGAATCTGATGTGGTTATAACTAACCCAACACATTTCTCAATCGCTCTTAAATACGATGCGACAGTAGGAGGCGCTCCAGTATTATCAGCCAAAGGAGTTGATGAAATGGCGATACATATTCGTACTATTGCAAAAGAGCATCAAATTGAGATAATTCAATCGCCTGCCTTAGCGCGTTCCCTTTATTATACTGCTGAAGTTGGCGATGATATTCCAGAAGAGTTATTCGCTGCTGTTGCCCAAGTCTTAGCTTTTATTTTTCAACTTAATGAGCACAAAAAAGGTAACGCTAAAAAACCTACTCCAGTCGCTAGAGATCTTCCTATACCAGATGACTTTAGATATTAGTAACTCGGTAATGTAAAGTCCTCTTTTATAAATACTCAGTAAGACCTGTAGCTTTAACTGTAAATAATCATAGCTAATTTTTTTGGTACAAATATTGCTAAATCAAGGCAACTGTCAAAAAAACATCATGAAGTAGTAATGCAATTAACCGCTTATATAAATCAGTTTGATAAATCCAAATTACGCCATCTGAGTGGCTTAGGTACACCTATATTGGTAATGGCTGCATTAGGTATGATTATATTACCTATGCCGGCTTGGTTATTAGATATTTTATTTTCTTTTAACATAGCGCTCTCTCTCGTTGTCTTACTTATTACAGTCTATACGCTAAAGCCTCTTGATTTTGGTTCTTTCCCTGCTGTGTTATTAGTCGCGACTATTTTAAGATTAGCGCTGAATGTAGCCAGTACTCGTGTCGTTCTATTAGAGGGTCATGAAGGACCTGACGCTGCTGGGAAAGTGATTGAAGCATTTGGATCTGTTGTTATTGGCGGGAATTATGCTGTTGGTTTAGTCGTTTTCCTTATTTTAATTATCATTAACTTTGTGGTAGTGACTAAAGGTGCAGGGCGTATCGCTGAAGTAACAGCGCGTTTTACCTTAGATGCAATGCCGGGTAAACAAATGGCAATTGATGCTGATTTAAATGCTGGCTTTATTACTCAAGAACAAGCGAAAGAACGAAGAACTGAAGTAACCAGTGAAGCTGATTTTTATGGCTCTATGGATGGTGCTAGTAAATTTGTTAAAGGAGATGCAATTGCAGGTATTTTAATTTTATTCATCAATATCGTTGGTGGTTTAATTATTGGTATGGTGCAGCATGATTTATCTTTTAATCGTGCCGTTGAAATATATACTTTGCTTACTATTGGTGATGGTCTAGTTGCACAAATACCAGGTTTATTATTGTCAATTGGTACTGCAATTGTTGTAACTCGCCAAAATACATCGCAAGATATGGGTGAGCAAGTAAGTAGTCAACTTGGTCAAGAGAAATCACTCTACGTCGCTGCTGGCGTAATGTTTGTTATGGGCGTGATCCCCGGCATGCCACACTTTGTCTTTTTATTATTCTCAGCGATTATAGCAGCAGCAGCTTTCTTTGGTGCTAAGAATAAAGTAAATCAAAAAGTTGAACTTGAAAAAATAGCACAAGATGAGCAAGTTCAGCATCAACAAAAAGAAGATGAAGTAAAAGAGCTTGATTGGGATGATGTTAATCATGTTGATGTTATTGGTTTAGAAATCGGTTACCGTTTAATTCCATTGGTAGATAAAGCTCAGGGTGGTGAATTACTGAGCCGAATTAAAGGCGTACGTAAAAAGCTTTCACAAGAATTTGGATTTTTAGTACCTGCAGTCCATATTCGTGACAATTTAGATTTAGATCCAAATAGTTATCAAATATCTTTAATGGGAGTTGTTGTTGGTACAGCACAGATTAGACATGATCAAGAGCTTGCAATAAATCCAGGTCAAGTATTTGGTTCTCTTGATGGTGTAGCCACTAAAGATCCCGCTTTTGGTCTTGAAGCAACTTGGATTAACCAAAATCAACGTGAACAAGCCCAAACTTTAGGTTATACCGTAGTTGATTCTGCAACAGTATTAGCAACTCATTTAAGTCAAATATTAACAAATAATGCGGCCCAATTATTAGGGCATGAGGAAGTTCAAAATCTATTGGATTTACTTGCTAAAAACTACCCTAAGCTTGTTGAAGGTTTTGTCCCAGAAACCTTAACTCTAGGTACTGTTGTTAAAGTATTACAAAGCTTAATGAATGAAGGTGTTGCTGTGCGTGACATGCGCTCTATAGTACAAACACTTGTTGAATATGGACCTAAAAGCCAGGATGCAGAGGTCTTAACAGCGGCAGTACGTATTAGTTTAAGAAAATTTATAGTGCAAGACCTTGTCGGTGGCGCGCAAGAAGTACCCGTCATAACTTTGGCTCCTGAACTGGAACAGATGTTGCATCAGTCTATGCAAATGGCAGGAGATGATGGTGCTGGTATCGAGCCAGGTTTGGCTGAACGCTTACAGAAATCATTAACTGACGGAGCAAACCAGCAAGAAATGGCTGGTGATACACCAATATTATTAACATCAGGTATATTACGACACGTCTTGGCTAAGTTTGTAAAATATACAATTCCAAGCTTACGCGTAATTTCTTATCAAGAAATTCCGGATGATAAACAAATTAAAATTGTTAGTGCTATAGGGCAATAACAATTAGTTAGGTGTATACATTACATCGCTTTAACTTATAGCTAAAAGAGGTTGGATATGAAAATTAGACGTTTTGTTGCCAAAGATATGCGTACTGCCTTAGCACAGATAAAAGAAGAACTTGGCGTTGATGCGGTTATTATGTCTAATAAAAAGATTCCCGAAGGTGTGGAATTAATGGCTGCTGTTGATTACAACCAAGTAGTACCACCGGCACAGTTTTCAAAAGAGGTTACACAAAATACTGCAGCAAGTACGAAGGTGATGGTAAATACTTCTGGCTTAAGAGAAGTAAGTAATGATGTTGTTAGGCTCGGTCAAAAAACAGCATCACAAGATACGGTTTCATCATCAGCAGTAAATCAAGCTATCAATGAGCATATACCAGCTGATAGTTTATCTGCATTACTTAATCGTCAAGTGCAGCAACCAAATTTGCAGCAAGAAACAACTAACTCTAGCGATACGAGTATTGAACAACAGCTAAAAAACTTTACCGACCGTTTAAATCATTCAACTTCTGAGAATGCTGCTAGTAAATTACAACAGTCATCTACTTCAGAATATGAGAATTGTGAGAGTGATAAAATTACTGCTAATATAGCGAAAAACATGTCGTTTTCAAGTCCGTTAGCTATCGATATTAATGATGACGCACAGGTATATTCACAAGACTTTGCAAAAATGCAACAAGAAATGGCTTCTATTCGTTCATTGCTAGAACATCAAGTTTCAGGCTTGATGTGGCAAGATATGGCTCAAAAAGATCCTCAGCGAGCAGTATTAGTAAACCGTCTACTTGCTTTAGGGTTAAATGAACAGATTGCGGATCAAATAGCAGGTTATGTGCCTGAACAGTCAGATGGAAAGCAAGCTTGGCAACAAGCAACACAACTCATTGCCCAACAAATAAATACTACGCAAAATGATATAATTAACCGTGGTGGAGTCGTGGCTCTAGTTGGTCCTACCGGTGTAGGGAAAACAACAACCATTGCCAAGCTTGCAGCAGGTTTTTCGCAAGTACATGGTAACGAACAAGTAGCACTTATTTCTACTGATACTTTTCGTATAGCTGGTTTTGAGCAACTGGCAACCTATGGTAAAATTATTGGCTGTCAAGTGAGTCTTGCTAAAGATAGCCAAGCATTAGATACTCTCTTACAACAATATTCAAAAAAGAAATTAATATTAATTGATACAGCAGGCATGGGGCAGCGTGATATTCGTTTAGCTGAACAATTAACCGCTTTAGTTTCAAACGCACGCGTGAGAATTCGTAGTTACTTGGTGCTAGCTGCTAATGCTCAGCAAGGTGTCATGCAAGAAAATGTAGATCGCTTTAAAAAAGTACCATTATCGGGTTGTATTTATACTAAACTCGATGAAAGTATCAGTATTGGTGAAATAATTACAACTTCGATTCAAAATGGTTTACCAATAGGTTATCTTACTGATGGACAAAGAGTTCCAGAAGATATTAAAGTTGCAAATGCTGAGAAATTAGTTACTCTTGCAGACAAGATGGCAACTAAGTCAGTAAAAAATAATGTCAGTGTATTGCGGCCGATGCCTATAGCACCCGCAGTAAGCGTTTAAGGTTCTAGCTAATAGCTAAATAGATATAATTAGAAGTAATAATTAAATGATTGATCAAGCGAGCGGCTTAAGAAAGATGCAAAATTTACAGCAAGTTAAAGTAGTAGCCGTTTCAGGCGGTAAAGGTGGTGTCGGTAAAACTAACACCTCACTAAATACCGCTATTGCTTTAGGACAACAAGGCAAACGAGTCTTAGTACTTGATGCCGATTTAGGTCTTGCTAATGTTGATGTAATGCTTGGATTAAGAGTAAAGCGTAATTTATCTCATGTGTTATCTGGTGAATGTGAACTTGACGATATTATTATCGAAGGTCCAGCGGGTATTAAAATTATTCCAGCCACATCAGGATCACAATCAATGGTAGATTTAACGCCATCAGAACATGCCGGTCTTATTCGGGCTTTTAGTGAAATGCGTACTCAGTTTGATGTGCTGATTGTTGATACCGCTGCAGGTATTTCTGATATGGTTTTAAGCTTTACCCGCGCTGCTCAGGATGTGATGTTAGTCGTTTGTGATGAGCCTACATCAATCACTGATTGTTACGCTTTAATGAAATTATTGAGCCGTGATCACGGAGTATTTAAATTTAAAGTAGTCGCCAATATGGTTCGCAGTCCTAGAGAAGGACAACAACTTTTTGCTAAGCTAACTAAAGTGACTGATCGATTTTTAGATGTAGCTATAGAGCTGGTCGCGGTTATTCCATTTGATGAAAATGTTAGGAAATCAGTAAGAAAACAAAAAGTTATAGTAGAGGCTTACCCGCAGTCCCCAGCTTCTTTGGCTTACATTGATTTAGCAACTAAAGTTAGCCAATGGCCAATACCTAAACAAGCTTCTGGACATTTAGAGTTCTTTATTGAACAGTTATTAGCTAATTAACTGACTAATTTAGCATTATTTAGTGAGAGCAATATTACGTGGTAAAAGCGAATAGCTACAATAATCAAATCGATAAAATAGCGTTGCTTGAACAACAGACTGTTTTAGTTAAGCGCATTGCTTATCATCTTTTAGCAAGGTTGCCAGCAAGCGTTCAAGTAGATGACTTAATACAATCAGGAATGATTGGTTTATTTGAAGCGGCAAGTAATTTTGATAACAGTAAGGGAGCTAGCTTTGAAACTTTTGCTGGTATTCGAATCCGTGGGGCAATGTTGGATGAAATGCGTCGTGGCGATTGGACACCACGTTCTGTTCATAAAAACAGCCGAATGATAAGTGAAGCGATAAAAGTTCTTGAAGCTGAGTTAGGTAGGGATGTTTCTGATATTGAAGTTGCTGAAAAACTTGATATTTCATTAAATGACTACCATCATATATTGAGGGAAGTCAGCACAGGAAAAATACTTGGTATTGATGATCTAGCTGTTAATGAAGATGCTATCAAACTGTGTGATGATAGCCTTGGTGATGATCCATATCAAAGTATTGAGCATAATGCCTTTAAAAAAGGCTTAGCGGAATGCATTAAGTCTTTACCCGAGCGAGAAGCTCTTGTACTGTCTTTATATTATGACGAAGAATTAAATTTAAGAGAAATAGGTCAAGTACTTGATGTAAGTGAATCAAGAGTAAGCCAAATACATAGTCAAGCAATGCATCGTCTTAAAGGACGTATGCAATCTTGGCAAAGTTAACTAGACTAGACTGATAATATATTGATATCAGTTTTCTTTAGAAAATAATTACCTGTTAGGTAAAAATAATACATAGAATAACTAATTTATTTTGAATGTTTAGCCGGAGGGTGCCTTGGATAAAAATATGAAAGTGCTTGTTGTTGATGATTTTTCAACAATGAGACGTATAGTGAAAAATTTGTTGCGCGATTTAGGTTTTACTAACATTCAAGAAGCTGATGATGGCAGTACTGCTTTACCAATGCTTCAAGGTGGTGATTTTGATTTTGTGGTGACTGATTGGAATATGCCTGGTATGCAAGGTATAGACTTACTTAAAGCAATTAGAGCCGATGCAAGTCTATCACACATTCCTGTTTTGCTTATTACAGCAGAAGCCAAAAAAGAACAAATTGTTATGGCTGCCCAAGCTGGTGTAAATGGTTATATCGTTAAACCATTTACAGCCGCAACATTAAAAACTAAGTTAGATAAGATTTTTGAACGCTTAGGTTAATGTGAAGACCTTAGCAAGCATAATACTTGTTCGCTAGGTTAAGGTATTGATAAATATTCTATTAAGGACTTTACATGAGTATAGCTATGACGGGGCAGATCTCATTAGAGCAAGCAAAATCTTTGGTTGAGCTTCTAGAGTCTGGTCAGCAGAGTGCGGCGGATGCGATTATTGCAGAGATTCAAAACCCAATAAATTCAGAGCTTTTTGCAGAAATTGGTAAATTAACTCGCCAGCTTCATGACTCATTAACAAATTTCCAACTAGATTCTAGGTTGAATGATTTAGCAACGGCAGATATTCCCGATGCCAAAGAGCGGTTGAATTATGTTATTACCAGAACAGAAGAAGCTGCAAATAAAACCATGGATGCTGTAGAGGCAATCTTCCCTGTAGTTGATACTATTGCTGGGCAAGTGGCTGCCGTTAACCCTTCCTGGACTAAGCTGATGAACAATGAATTAGACCTGAAAGAGTTTAAATTATTATGCCTTGATATTGATACCTTATTGAAAAATACAGGTAAAGAAACGCATCATATTCATAGCTTAATGACAGATGTGTTAATGGCACAAGACTTTCAAGATTTAACAGGTCAAGTCATTCGAAAAGTTATTGATTTAGTCAGAGAAGTTGAAGACAGTTTAATAAATATGTTAACAGCTTTTGGTATATCTGCAGTGAAATCGGAAGAACATACTAGTCCTAAAGTAGGTGAAAACCTTGTTGAAGGGCCAATTGTAAATGCAGCAAATAGAGATGATGTAGTAGAAGATCAAGATGATGTAGATGATCTTTTATCAAGTTTAGGTTTTTAATGGGAGAGTTACTGCATGTCTTTTGAAGCAGATGAAGAAATTTTACAGGACTTTTTAGTTGAAGCGGGTGAAATCTTAGAGTCGCTCTCAGAGGAGTTAGTCGAGCTCGAAAATGACGTAGATAATGCTGAATTATTAAATTCTATTTTCCGTGGTTTTCATACCGTCAAAGGTGGTGCAGGCTTTTTAGCATTAGGCCACTTAGTTGATGTATGTCATGGCGCTGAAAATATATTCGATTTATTACGTACAGGAAAGCGTTCTGTTAATGCAGAGCTCATGGATTCTATTTTATCAGCATTAGATACTGTCAATGATATGTTTGTGTTGGTACAAAATAAAGAACCCCTTGTTCCTGCCGATGCTAATTTATTAGCTGAGCTTGATCGACTCAGTAAACCTGAATCGACAAAATCCGTTGAAACTGTATCTATTGTTGAAAAAACGTCTCAACCCGTTGTAAATAATCAAGAATCAAGCTCAAGTGATGAAATGAGTGAAGATGAGTTTGAACGATTATTAGATGAATTGCATGGTTCAGGAAGTGTACCAACGACCCCTAGTATTAATGAACCAGTGCATGCTTCACCAGTTACCCATAGTACTCCTAGCACTGATGGTTCGAGTGATGAGATTTCAGATGATGAATTTGAATCATTATTAGATGAGTTACATGGTCAAGGTGCATTTTCTGCTGACGCCGTAGACGGAGCAATGACGGCTTTGAGTACTTCAAGTGACGATATAGATGATCTTGAATTTGAAAAACTCTTGGATGAACTTCATGGCAAAGGTAATGCACCTAAGCCGATAGAAAATTCTACACCTAGTGTTAGTACTCCATCACCATCGCCTAAAAAACTAGTACAAGTAAGTGACCAAGTAGTAAAAGTCGTACCTCAAAAGTCTGTACAGAAAAAAGCTCAAGATGCACCAGTGAAAGCAGTAGCAAAAAAAGCTAGTTCTACACCGGTACCTCAAGGTGAAACGACTGTTCGTGTCGATACTAAGCGACTTGATCAAATAATGAATATGGTTGGTGAGTTAGTATTAGTGAGAAATCGATTAACTAGTTTAGGTCTAGTTTCAGATGATGAAGACCTGAATAAAGCTGTTACCAATTTAGATGCAGTTACTACGGATCTTCAAGGTGCTGTTATGCAAACGCGTATGCAGCCAATCAAAAAGGTTTTTGGTCGTTTTCCTCGAGTTGTGCGAGATTTAGCTCGTAGCTTGAATAAAGAGATTTCACTAATTTTAGAAGGTGAAGAGACTGATTTAGATAAAAACTTGGTAGAGGCTCTTGCAGATCCTTTAGTGCATTTAGTTAGAAATTCTGTTGATCATGGTATAGAAGCACCTGATATTCGAGAGGCTCTGGGTAAATCAAGAGAAGGTACTGTGCTACTTTCAGCCTCTCAAGAAGGCGATCACATACTGTTAACCATTAAAGACGATGGTGCAGGCATGGATGCTGAAAAGTTAAAAAATATTGCAATTGAACGTGGCGTTCTTGATGCAGAATCAGCAGCACGGATGTCAGATAAAGAAGCATTTAGTCTTATTTTTGCTCCTGGATTTTCGACTAAAACTGAGATCTCCGAAGTGTCAGGCCGTGGCGTTGGTATGGATGTAGTTAAAACTAAGATCACCCAGCTTAATGGTACTGTCGATATTGATTCTGAGTTAGGTGTAGGTACAGTACTTGAAATCAAAGTGCCGTTAACTTTGGCAATACTCCCAACATTGATGGTCGTTGTTGAAAAGCAAACCTTTGCTTTACCTTTAGCATCGGTAAATGAAATATTTCATTTAGATTTATCGAACACTAATAGTGTCGATGGACAACTCACAATTATCGTCCGAGAAAAAGCTATACCGTTGTTTTATTTAGATCAGTGGCTAATTCGTAATTTTGTTAAAAAGTCTCGTGATAAAGGTCATGTTGTAATCGTACAACTAGGTAATCAACAAGTTGGATTTGTTGTTGATAGCTTAATTGGTCAAGAAGAAGTTGTAATAAAACCACTTGATAGATTGCTCCATGGAACACCTGGAATGGCTGGTGCTACTATTACCAGTGATGGTGGTATTGCACTAATTTTAGATATAGCAAATTTATTAAAATTTTACGCTAAAAAATCACCCGTTAATAAAAAATTACGTAACTAGATATTTTTAAAGTGTAATTATATAGCGTTAATTTAAAACGTTATCAGAGAGGTTAAATGGCCTACAAGGTACTTGTTGTTGATGATTCTAGCTTTTTTAGGCGACGAGTCACCGATATTCTTAACAAAGATGCTAAATTAAATGTAATTGACGTCGCAGTGAATGGGCAGGAAGCGGTTGATAAAGCAATATCGTTAAAACCTGATGTAATCACTATGGATATTGAAATGCCTGTACTAAATGGTATTGACGCTGTAAAACAGATTATGGCCAAATCTCCTACGCCAATATTGATGTTTTCATCGTTAACGCATCAGGGGGCTAAAGCAACCTTAGAAGCGCTTGAAGCTGGAGCATTAGATTTTTTACCTAAAAAATTTAGTGAAATTGCAAAAAGTAGCGATGAAGCTGGTAGCTTGCTGCGACAACGTGTTGTTGAAATAGCGAGAAAACCAGGTAAGCTAAAATCAAAATCGGTTATTCGTTCTAGAATTGCAAGCCCTATAGTACTCAAGGAAAGACAGACAATCAGTAATACTAGACCGTCAATACCTCCTATTCATATAACTAAAGAAAAACAATCTTTTATCCGTTGTTCAGGTAAAGAATATAAACTTATGGCTATTGGTACCTCAACAGGTGGGCCTGTAGCGTTACAAAAAATATTAGTTCAACTTGAACAAAACTTCCCTTTACCTATTATAATTGTCCAGCACATGCCTGCAGCATTTACTGCTGCCTTTGCTAGTCGCCTAAATTCCTTGTGTAAAATAACAGTCAAGGAGGCTGAAAATGGCGACGTACTAAAACCTGGGTATGCCTATTTAGCGCCAGGAGGACGTCAAATGATCATTTCTGGTAGTGAGCAATCTGCAAAAATTAAGATATTAGACGATGATTCACCTAAAATAACTTTCAAACCTAGTGTCGATATTAGCTTTGGCTCAGCTGCAAAAATATTTGGTGGTAAAGTTCTAGGGGTAATATTGACTGGAATGGGATCTGATGGAAAGGAAGGGTCTAGAATGTTAAAAGCTAATGGAGCAACAATTTGGTCGCAAGATGAAGAGTCATGCGTCGTTTATGGTATGCCTCAAACGATTGATAAAGCTGGTTTATCTGACTTGTCACTCTCCTTAGATTCTATAGCTGCTTCTATGATTAAGGAAGTTGGTTGTGGATAAACTGAGTCTTGCTGGCTTATTTGTTGCCATTCTTGCAGTTTATGTTGGATTTACTCTTGATGGCGGTCATCTTTCTGCCCTATTTGAATTACCCGCTTTCATTATTGTATTTGGAGGTACCTTAGGTGCAGTTATGCTGCAATCCTCAATGACGCAATTTACTCATGCACTTTCATTACTTAAATGGGTTTTCTTTCCACCCATATATGATATGAATCGAGGGATTAATGAAATAGTTTCATGGGCAACTAAGGCCAGAGAGTTAGGTTACCTCGCTTTAGAAGATACAGCACTAGAGATTGAAGATAGTTATACTCAAAAAGGCTTAAACTTATTGGTAGATGGTGTTGAACTTGATAATTTTCGGATTGCATTAGAGTTAGATTTAGATATTTATCGAGAGCATAATTTACGTTCTGCAAATGTCTATGAAGCGATGGGTGGTTACAGTCCAACTGTTGGTATATTAGGTGCAGTTCTTGGTTTGATTCATGCTATGAGTAATTTAACTGAGCCTGCGTTATTAGGACAAGGTATAGCAACTGCTTTTATTGCCACTATATATGGGGTTGGCTTTGCTAACCTACTTTACTTACCGGTAGCTAATAAGATTAAAGCTATTATTCATCAACAAACTATGTATCGCGAAATGGTTTGTGAGGGACTAGTGTCAATTGCTCATGGTGAAAACCCTCATGCTATTGAAAATAAATTATCGGCATTTAGGTTAGAACAATGACTCGTCAGCGTAAAAGAAGACACACGATAGAACATGATAATGTTCATCGTTGGTTAGTTTCTTATGCTGATTATATGACGTTGATGTTTGCCTTATTTGTTGTGTTATATGCGATGGCAATGGTAAATGAAAAACCTTTCGAAAGTATAACAGAATCTTTTGGTCGTGTATTTCAAGCCTATGAAGATGAAACTAAAAATAGTGGTCATGGTGAGAGTGTTTTAATGGTTAATACCAGTAAAACGAATAAAAAATCATATGGCAATGGTATATTAGACGTAGCCGGTCCCGAACTGGTTGATAGTGAAAAAAACTTATCTAATATCTCAGATGCGCAAGTAGGAAATAACCTAACCTCATTGGAAGAGGAGTTGCACACTGCCTTGTATGACCTGGTTGAGTCGGGTTTTGCGCAATTACAAATAGACGGGGATTGGTTAGAAATAGAATTAAATAGCGGTTTGTTATTCCCTAGTGGTTCCTCCTCAGCAACATTATCAGCAGAAGCTATTTTATCAGCTATTTATCATGTTATTGGTAAGGCGACCAACTTTATTCGAGTGCGAGGCTATACCGATAATCAAGCTATAAATAATGAAATTTATTCTTCTAATTGGGAACTCTCTGTTTTTAGAGCTACCGCTATTTTAAGAGTGTTAGAGGCCCAAGGCCTAGACCCTGCTCGTATGGCAATTGAGGGTTATGGTCAATACTATCCAAGTGCAAATAACTTAACTGAGCAGGGTAGAGCAAGAAATAGAAAAGTTGTCGTCGCTATTTCTAAATATGGTCTAGAAAAAAGTAACTTACTTAAAACACCAACGATTGATATAAAAAGTGTAGGAATGATTGCTCAGTTTCCCTTAAAGAATGTACAAAGCGTTGATGAGTCTAAAAAAATTAAAGTGATTCGTTTAGATAATGGTGGTATTCGTATTACAACGCGCGATGAAAGTGAAGAGAGTGTTTCCCTGTTTAATGCTAGCTCTGCTAGAAGTACAAAAACTAATGATGCTATAGAATAAAAAATGAATCAGCTGACTAATAAATTTAATAAAAAAGTAAGTGAGTAGTGCCCTTGATCGTGTGGACTGTAGCAAATCAAAAAGGTGGTGTAGGTAAAACCACAACAACTATTGCCCTTGCCGGTATACTAGCTGAGCAAGGATATAGAGTCTTATTAGTTGATACAGACCCTCATGCCTCCCTTAGTTACTATTTTGGTATTGAATCAGAAGATTTAGATCTGAGTGTTTATGAATTATTTACCCAAGTATCATCAAGAGAGCAAATCCTACAAACCTTATGTCCAACTCAGTACCCAAATATTGATATACTACCAGCAACTATGGGTCTTGCAACGTTAGATCGTTCTTTAGGGACTAAAGGTGGTATGGGCTTAGTACTTAAGAAAGCTGTACATAAAGTAGCAGATAGCTACGATTATATTTTGATCGACTGTCCACCGGTGCTCGGTGTGCTAATGGTAAATGCTTTAGCCGCTGCTGATAGGATAGTTATTCCTGTTCAGACCGAGTTTTTGGCGCTTAAGGGGTTAGACCGTATGATCAAAACAATGGAGATTATGCAAGGAGAGCAAGAGTCACCATTTAAATATACTATTGTACCTACTATGTTTGATAAACGGACTAAAGCATCTATTTTAGCCTTTAAAAAATTACAAGAACTTTATACTAATAAAATATGGCCAGGAGTCATTCCTGTTGACACTAACTTAAGAAATGCAAGTTCTGCTCAAAAAGTACCATCAGAATACGCTGCTAATTCTCGAGGTACTTTAGCTTATAAAAGCCTTTTGAACTTTTTAACCAAACTGAATCTGAAAAAATAATGAGGTTGAACGCTAAATGAGTAAATCGTTAACCGCTAGTAAAAAGGTGATGAAAACCTATTTATCAGAGCTATTAACCGACCCTGATGTTGCGGAAAACTTAACGCAACAACTGTGCACTGATGAACAAACGTTTAGCAAGCCCATTGCTCATAAAGAAAATAGGTCACTAGAGAAACTATTAAAAACAGTTAATGATCCTAATGAAGAGCTTGTTCAAAAAGTAGTAGATAAAGTCGAACTACCGAAAATTGATATATTACCTATTTCTACCGAAAAGAGCCGCTCTCAAGTTTACGATGTAAAAGAGAAAAGTTATCGTCAAGGTGACTTCCAGGCCATGTTTTTCGATGTTGCAGGTTTAACAATCGCAGTACCTTTAATCGAATTAGGTGGTATATATAAAGTCGATAAAATGACAAGCTTAGTAGGAAAGCCTGATTGGTTTAAGGGAGTTATGCTATATCGGGATGAAAAAATTAATGCAGTTGATACAGCATTATGGGTTATGCCAGAAAAATGTGACGAAATCTTAAAAAATTCGCTAAACTATCAATATATTATAATGTTAAATGAGAGTCCTTGGGGATTGATGGCCGAACACTTAGTCGATACTGTTGTTCTGTCTCAAGATGAAGTGAAATGGCTAGACTCTAGTGATAAACGACCTTGGTTAGCTGGGCTGGTTAAAGATAAAATGTGTGCATTACTTGATGTAAATGCGTTGATTCAATTGCTTGATAAAGGTAGTAATATCTATCAAGAACAGTAAATTACCCCTGTCTAGATATAGGCAATATAAAGTAAGTAATTTGAGAGGCGAATAATATGTCTAATATAAGACGAAGTGCAAGTGATAAAGTTGAAGCTAATGATGAGGTACTTCAATGGGTAACCTTTAAATTAGAGAGTGAAACTTATGGTATTAATGTTATGCAGGTACAAGAGGTTTTACGCTACAGTGAAATAGCTCCAGTTCCCGGTGCTCCACTTTATGTACTTGGTATTCTTAATTTACGTGGTAACGTAGTAACGGTTATAGATACTCGTTCTCGATTCGGTCTAGAGCCGTGCGATATTACCGATAATACCCGCGTGGTTGTCATAGAGTCAGAGAAACAAGTTATCGGTATTCTTGTTGATAGTGTTGCTGAGGTTGTTTATCTAAAGTCATCAGAAATTGATGTTGCGCCAAACGTTGGTAATGAAGAAAGTGCACAGTTCATTCAAGGTGTCTCTAATCGTGAGGGTGAATTACTTATTTTGGTCGATTTGGACAAGTTACTGTCTGACGATGAATGGGATGAACTTAAACAGTTTTAAATTTATTATTATTTCGCTATGTAATTAATTGGTAGAAAAAGCCTATATTTATAGGCTTTATATTCGTAGTTATAGTGTGATGTAATTGTTCGTTTAGTTTTATTTAAGGCAAAAAATTTAATGTCATTATTAGCAGTTCCAATTATCGCAGTGCTAGCGCTATTTCTTGTTATATTCACAAGTACTGTTTTAGTTGTATATTTAACTAAGCTTAAAAATAAAATGATAATGCTAAATATGGAAGTTCAGGGTCAATCTTTACTAGTTAATGAATTACAAGCTTTATACAATAAATTGCAACAAGAGTTTGATGCTATGGCTGAAAATAGCGAAAGACAAACCGCCGAAAATGGGCAAGTTTCACAGCAGTTAGAACACCGTATTAAAAATTTACAGCAACAAGTTTTTGTACAACAAACACTATTTACACAATGGGAAGAAAACCAAGGACAAGATAAATTTTATAATCGTGCTTTTAAATTAGCGGAGAAAGGTGCTGATATTGAAGAGATTATGACTGAATGTGAATTACCTCGAGCAGAAGTTGAAATGTTATTGTCAGTCTATCAACAACGGGTTCTTGCCAAGTAAACCATTATTACTATCTTTCTTCACTACAACTATATATTGCTAACTGCGTTAAAACGATATTCACGTAACTATTGATTTTATGTTAGACTGCAGTCGTTTTTTCATACATCTTTATGTAACGGCAAGGATCTAGGCCCTGTGAGCTCAGCCATAACACTATATTTTCGACTCCCATTATTTATTTTTATTTTTACACTTTCGGGGTGTTCAACGACCAGGCAACAACCAATTCAAGCAGAGAATGCTGAATCAGCTGTTTTAGGTGATGAAAGGGATCCCTTTGAAGTCATCAATAGGCCATTTTGGATTTTTACTTGGGATTATTTAGATAAATATATCGCTAAACCCACATCAGAGGTCTACACAACTTATACTCCACCATTTTTACGTTCAGGTTTATATAATATGGCATTAAACTTGAACGAACCTGCAAGTGTAATTAATAATGTACTTCAGCTAAAGTTTACTGATGCGGCAAAAAGTACGGGACGATTCGTCCTAAATTCTACCATTGGTTTATTAGGCTTTTATGATCCAGCTAGTGATTTTAATTGGTCAGGTGAGCAAGAAGAGTTTGGAGAGGTGTTAGGATCTTATGGTATCGGAGACGGCCCTTATATTGTTATTCCTGGTTTGGGACCTAGTTCGGTTCGTGAAGAAATTGGTGATTATGTTGACGGGCTTTATTGGCCCATGGTCGTCATTGATTTTTGGCCAAACATAGCACGATTAGGAATATTAGCCCTCGAAGGACGGGCGGCAGTTCGAGATCAGGAACAGTTAGTTTTTGAGTCGGAAGATTCCTATGAATTTATTAAAAATGCATACTTTCAAAATATGAAATATAAAGTTTATGATGGCACCCCTCCAATCGTTATCAACGAAGCGGAAGAAGCCGAAATAGATGCATTTCTCGACGAATTTGATGATATAGACTAATTTTAGAATAAACGAGTACCTATGCCGATAACTATTTGTTAGAATTGCAGCAATTTTTTATATACCCCCTATTGGAATAATTAAATGAATATTATTGAAGGTTCGTTTGAAGCAAAAGGTAAGAAATTTGCCATTGTTGTATCAAGATTTAATCACTTTATCGTTGAAAGTCTACTAGAGGGGGCAGTTGATGCCCTTAAACGTCATGGTAATGTTAATGACGATGATATTACTATCGTTCGTGTGCCTGGTGCATATGAACTACCTTTAGCGGCTAAAAAAATTGCAGCAAAAGGTAAGTGTGATGCAATTATTGCTATTGGCGCTGTTATTCGTGGTGGTACTCCACACTTTGATTTTGTTGCTGGTGAAAGTAATAAAGGTTTAGCACAAGTCTGTTTAGATGCTGGAATTCCGGTTTCATTTGGTGTTATTACCACTGATTCAATCGAACAAGCAATTGAGCGAGCAGGTACTAAAGCTGGTAACAAAGGCGCAGAGGCAGCGCTTGGCGCATTAGAAATGGTTAATGTTTTAGCTAAAATTTAATTTTCTGAACTTTATTCATAAACTTAAGAAAAATGGAAGTATATTGTGAAACCTTCACCTAGAAGAAAAGCCCGTGAATTAGCTGTACAAGCTACTTATTCATGGCAAGTAAGTCAAAATCCAGTAAAAGAAATTGAAGTAAACTTTATTGCAGAAAATAGTAAACGTCGCTTTGATATTGAATACTTTCAATTATTATTACGTGGTGTAATTGCCAATGTGACTGATATTGATGCGGTTATTTCTCCTTATGTTGATCGCCCACTTGATGATATTGATCAAGTAGAAAAGGCTATATTAAGAGTGGCAGTATTTGAGTTGAAAGACTGTGCTGATGTGCCTTATCGTGTAGTAATTAATGAAGCTATCGAATTAGCTAAAGCATTTGCAGCTGATGATAGCCATAAGTTTGTTAATGGTGTTTTAGACAAAACCGTCAAGTTAATTCGCCCACAAGAGTAACCTACTAGTTATTAGTTACTAAAGGATTAGCATGAAAGAATTCGAGTTAATTAAGCATTTCTTTACCAAGCAGAAAGTTAAACGCAAAGATGTTGTGCGTGGTATAGGTGATGATTGTGCTGTTTTAGCACCTATTTTTAATCAGAATATAGTGGTAACAACTGATACATTAGTTGCTGGAGTACACTTTCCATTTGATACTAGCCCAAGAGCTATAGGTCATAAAGCTGTAGCAGTGAATTTATCTGATATAGCAGCAATGGGAGCTAAGCCAAGTTGGTTATCTTTAGCAATAACGTTACCGGATATAGATGAAGTTTGGTTACTTGAATTTTGTGAAGGTGTCTTCGAACTATGTGAGTTTTATAATGTAGAACTTATTGGCGGAGATACCACGCAAGGTCCATTGAGTATAACTATTACTGCTCAAGGGCTAACACCAGAAGGTAGTTATTTATCTCGTTCAGGTGCTAAATCAGGTGATTGGCTTTATGTTACCGGTGAATTAGGTGATGCTGCATTAGCTTTACAGCAAATAACTGGAAAGGTGGATCTTGAACCACAATTCATTGATGCTATAAGAAACAAGCTTGATTATCCAAAGCCGAGAGTATTAGCGGGCCAAACACTCCGCGAATATGCTTCTTCTGCAATTGATCTTTCTGATGGCTTAATTTCTGATTTAGGGCATATATGCCAAGCCTCCAATGTCGGTGCTAATGTAGTGCTTGATGCCTTACCTCTCTCGACAATAATGCGTGATAGTTTACTTGCAGATGATGCTATTACTTTGGCATTATCTGGCGGTGATGACTATGAGTTATTATTTACGGTATCTGAAGATAACAAAGTAGGTATGGAAACTGCGATGTCTCATGCTGGTACTCCGGTAACATGTATTGGGCAGTTGAACGCATCCCAGACTATATCTACAACATTGAACAATAAACCCATTCCAATAAATACAGCTGGTTTTGAGCACTTTACCGAGTAGATTGCATTACTATCAACTATCAATTAACTAAGCATCTATTTATATGTCGGATAAAAATATTCAAGTAAACTTTAATCTTGCTAATCCTATTCAATTTTTGGCTTTAGGTTTTGGTAGCGGTTTAGCGCGTAAAGCTCCAGGAACTTTTGGTACACTTGCTGCGGTACCTTTATTCTTACTCATGAGTGGCTTAACACCATTAGTTTACGGATTACTGGTTTTAGCTGTGTGCATCTCAGGTATTTATATTTGTGGCAAAGCAGCTAGTGATGTGGGCGTACATGATCATGGCGCCATTGTTTGGGATGAGTTTGCGGGCTTTTTTATAACGATGTTCATGGTACCAGTGTCATGGCAGAGTGTTTTGGTAGGCTTTATTCTCTTCCGTATTTTTGATATTGCCAAACCTTGGCCAATATCGATAGCAGATAAAAAGTTGACCGGTGGTTTTGGTATCATGTTTGATGATGTATTAGCTGGTTTATTTGCACTTGTGATAATGCATCTCATATTTTGATTTATCGTAATTAATTTGACAGTACAGCATTTATTACAAAGATGTAATATTACCTATTACCTATTACCTATTAGTTATTAGTTATTAGTTATTAATTAGCTTTTTTCTTTTCTTACTTCAGAATAATAGTAATTTCTGAATTTTTGCGCTATTTTTAATGCTAGACAAAGAGTGATGCATTTTAATAGGTTTTTGTTGGTGATTTATAAATATTTACCGTCTTTACTTGTTTTAACAAAACTTGCCCTCAGGTCTATTGTTAAGTTACATATGTTATTTTATAAATGTCACTTAGGTGAATTAGTCTTCAAGTAATAGTAAAAAAGGAATACCTATGAAAATAAATCTTTCTGGTCATCACGTAGAAGTAAATGATTCAATCAAAGAGCATATCGAAGAAAAATTTTCTAAAATAGCTAGCCATTTCCCAACACTGATCGCCTTAGATGTAATTATTTCTAAAGAACACCATAAGCATCAAGTCGAACTAACTACAAATTATGAAGGTGGCCGTATTTCTGCTACCGGTACTAATGAAGTTATGTATCCCGCCATTGCTAGTGCAGCCAAAAAATTAGATGCTGCATTGAAACATAGAAAGGGCCAGTTAAAAGCCAACCTGCATACTAAACCAGATGCCACTACACCTGAAATAGCTCATGAGAAAGTTCAAGAGATGAATTTAGCTTAAAGCAAAAATGTGTAAAGACATAAAAGCTGTTGAACCTTGTTCACAGCTTTTTTTTTACATTATTTATACCTTTCTCTATTTGGTACAAATAATTACTACATTGAAATCTTGGTGTGTAATAATCAGTGTAATTCATAATAAAAGTATTAATACTAAACGGTTCAAAGTATTAGTCCGCCTGGTATAGCCTCACAAGGAATAATTTGATGCTCAAGCACTTTTTAAGACAACCCTGTAGTTCTAACCTAAAAATAAGTAAATTTATATTGTTTGGACTTTTATCTTTTGTACTTTTAGCTTGTAGTAAGGAAGAGCTCAAGGTCAAAGTTCCTGCGCCAGCTGTTTCGATATACTCAATTAAATCACAATCTATTGGTGGGTATCGTGAGTTCGTCGCGCGAACGGAAGCCTTTAAAGAAGCGAATTTACGCGCTCGTGTTGAAGGTGAATTATTAGAACGACACTTTAAAGAAGGAAGTATTGTCGAAAAAGGGCAAATTCTCCTAAAAATAGATCCTGCTGCATATCAAGCCGCTTTATCAGCAGCAAAAGCAGACTTAAGCTCAACAATATCAGGGGAAGAAAACGCCAAGCGTAATTTAAAGCGAGCTAATGATCTAATTGGCGAGGGTTATATTTCTCAATCTGACTTTGATCGGTTAACTACGGAAGAGTCTCAAGCCAAATCGGCAGTAAAGGTTGCACAAGCATCTCTTGAAAAAGCTGAACTTAATTTAAGCTATACAATAATTACAGCACCTTTTGCAGGTCGTATCGGTAAAGTTAATTATAACGTAGGAAATATCGTTAGCCCAACAAGTAATACTTTAGCGACTCTTATTATAATAGATCCCATATTTGCTAGCTTTCAAGTTGAAGAAAGTACTTATGTTTCATACCAACAGTCACACCAGGGAGACAAAAATAAAACAGTTAGTGAGTTTGATATCTCATTACGTTTACCGAACAATTCTGAATATCTAGAAAAGGGACAGCTAAATTTTTCTGACACTAAAATCTCAGAAGGAATGGGTACCGTAGAGCTAAGAACTATCTTCCCTAATCCTAATAATCTTATTATACCTGGCTTATTTGTTACCCTGATTCTTGAAAGTACAACTAAAGAAGAGATGGCACTAATTCCTCAAGCAGCGGTTCAAGAAAGTCAGCAAGGAAAGTTTGTTTTAATCGTTGATGAAAATAATATAGTCAAACAGCGCCATGTAGTACTTGGCCGAAGAATAAATGCAATGTGGGTTGCTGAAAAAGGCGTTGCTATTGGTGAGAAGGTTATTGTTGAAGGATTACAAAAAGTCCGTTCTGGTGTCGAGGTTAGAGCTATTGAAAAGCATGTTGACCCTATTATTGGGACAATATCTGATCTTGATAATAAAGTAGTTGAGCCTTCAAAAAATAATGAGCCTAATATTAGCCCTAGTGCTAAAACTGATAAGTAAATAAGGACGATTTTATGATCAGTAAAACTTTTATCAATAGGCCTAAATTTGCGTTTGTAATATCTATTGTTATTACACTGGCTGGCTTAATTGCCATGAGTGTATTGCCGGTAAACATGTATCCTGAAATTACACCTCCTCAGGTTCAAATTTCAGCTATCTACCCAGGAGCCAGTGCGCAAGTTGTAGAAGAGTCTGTTATCAGGCCCATTGAAGAACAAATCAATGGTGTTGAAGATATGATGTATATTGAATCATCAGCCTCTAACAATGGTAGTGCTGTTATAACGGTATTTTTTAAAGTTGGTACCGATGGTGATATTGCACAAGTTAATGTACAAAATAGGGTTGCACTCGCCACGAGTTCATTACCATCTGAGGTAACACGTCAAGGTGTTTCAGTTAAGAAAAAATCAAGTGCTATGCTTTTAGGTATTAACTTATTCTCTGAGCAAGAAAGTATTAATCAACTTTTTTTAAGTAACTATGCTACTAACTATTTAACTGAACCTTTAGGACGTATCAAAGGTGTTGCTTCAGCAGAAGTGATGGGTGAAATGACGTATAGCATGCGCGCATGGCTTAATCCAGAACGTATGGCTTCACTAAGCATTACCGTCACTGAAGTACAACAGGCATTGCAAGAGCAAAATATGATTGTTGCTGCGGGTAAGTTAGGTGCTAGCCCAACGTTACCTAATCAGCAATTTGAGTACTCTATTCAAGCAAAAGGTCGTTTACAAACTCCTAAAGAGTTTGGGCAAACGATAATTAGATCTCAGCGAAATGGTAACTTTATCCGTTTAGATGATATTGCCCGTTTAGAGCTTGGTGCTGAAGATTATTCAACCCAAGCAAGATTAAATGGTAAAGAAACAGCCTTCCTCGTCGTTTATCAATTACCTGATGCAAACGCTACTGAAGTTGCTTCTTTGATTAAGGCTGAAATGGAAAAGCTTTCTCTACGTTTTCCTGATGGCTTAGAGTACGTAATCCCTTACGATACTACTGAGTTTATCGATCGTTCAATTGAAGAAGTGATGATTACTTTATTTCAAGCCATTGTCTTAGTTATATTGGTTGTCTTTTTATTCCTACAAAATTGGCGCGCGACGATTATACCAACCTTAGCTATTCCAGTATCACTCGTGGGTACTTTTGCCTTTATGGTCTTGATGGGATATTCAATTAACACGGTTACTTTATTTGGTTTAGTCCTTGCCATTGGTATCGTGGTTGATGACGCTATTATTGTTATTGAAAATGTTGAACGTATTTTAAAAGAAGAGCAACTACCGATAAAAGAAGCGGTAACCAAAGCAATGGAGCAAGTGTCAGGACCTATTATTGCGACCACCTTAGTACTACTTGCAGTATTTGTCCCTGTCGCTTTTATGCCAGGTATTACTGGTGAATTATACAAACAGTTCTCGGTAACTATTTCTTTTGCTGTACTTATTTCTTCAATAAATGCGTTAACGTTAAGTCCTGCATTATGTACTGTACTTTTAAGTGCAGAAAAAATGAAACCCGTTACGTGGTTACTGCCATTTGAGCGTCTTATTACTAAGGTGACTGGTGGTTATACTAATACCGTTGCTTTCTTACTTAAACGACTTACCAGAGTTGGACTTTTTGTAGGTTTGATTTTTATTGCCGCAGGTTGGTTAACAACAGCTGTTCCGACGGCTTTTTTACCTGCAGAAGATCAGGGTTACCTCTTTGTTGATGTTCAGTTACCCGATGCTGCCTCAAGTAATCGATCGCAAGCAGTTCTAGATAAAATAACCCCAATTATTTTAAACGATCCAGCCGTTGATGATATTATCACTGTATCAGGATTTTCATTACTTGGTGGTGTTGGTTCAAATAATGGTCTTGCTATTATTATGCTTAAAGATTGGGAAGAGCGTACCGAACCAGAACTAGGTTTAAGACAAGTTATTCCAAGGCTAATGGGACAGTTATGGACTATGCCTGATGCACAAATCATGGTATTTAATCCTCCACCGATCCCTGGTTTAGGTAATAGCTCAGGTTTTGACTTTAAACTACAAGACAGTGAAGGTCGAGACCCTGCAGAGTTAGCGCAAGTTATGAATGGTCTTATTTATGAAGCTAATCAGCGACCTGAATTATCTCGAGTCTTTAGTACTTATCGCGCTAATGTGCCGCAGTACTTTTTAGAAGTAGACCGTAATAAGGCTAAAGCGCAAGGTGTTGCTTTATCAGATATATTTTCTACTCTACAAGCACAGTTAGGCTCTTTATATATTAATGATTTTAGTCAGTTTGGTCGTACATACCGTGTGACTATTCAGGCAGAAAGTAAATATAGAAAGGATCCGTCAGATCTTCGTTACTACTTTGTTCGAAATAAAGATGATGAGATGGTGCCGTTAACTACATTAGCAACGCTTAAACCAATTCTTGGTCCAACAAGTATTAGTCATTTTAACTTGTATCGTAGTGCTAGTATTACTGGGAATGCCTCTCCTGGCTATTCCTCAGGGCAATCGATTGCTGTAATGGAAGAGCTAGCAAGTACATTACCTCAGGGGTATATTTATGAATGGTCGGGACAGTCAAAACAAGAATTAGAAGCTGGTGATTTAGCACCTATCTTGTTTGGTCTAGCAATCATCTTTGTTTACTTGTTCCTTGTTGCACAGTATGAGAGTTGGACTATTCCATTTTCAGTTATTGCAGCGGTACCTTTAGCCTTGTTTGGCGCTATGTTAGCGCTCTATACCGTGGGTATGGCTAATAATATTTATGCGCAAGTTGGCTTGGTTTTATTAATTGGACTCTCGACGAAAACCGCTATTTTGATTGTTGAGTTTGCTATGGAGCAAAGAGCAGCAGGAGAAACGATAATGAATGCTGCATTGAATGCGGCTAAAATGCGTTTTCGTGCGGTATTGATGACGGCATTTTCGTTTATATTAGGTGTGTTACCACTTGTTTTTGCAACTGGAGCCGGTGCTGGAAGTCGTGTTTCTTTAGGTATAACAGTACTTGCGGGTATGATTGCAGCAACACTGTTTGGTACTTTGCTTGTACCGTACTTTTACCTACTGATCCAACGTATGCGAGAAAAGATTAAAGGTGTATCAGACGTAACGTAAAATTTTATAGATGATAGTACAGAAAAAGGGCACTCATTGAGTGCCCTTTTTATAAACTTACCGGTAACATGTAATTGTAGTTACGACATGTTACTTAGGAGTTATTCTTGTTCTTGTGTATTCTCTTCTTCAGCAAGTTTAGCTCTTTCTGCTTTCGATACGTATTTAGGTTTATTACTTGTCTGTAGCTTTAAGTTAGCTTTTTTTACTTTCTTTTTTAAAATATCGTTCATCTTTTTTTTTCTATTCATCTTTTTATCTCAACATCTATACTAAAATTATTTTGGTTACTTGGTATTAAGTACTTGTTACTAAGTACCGCTACTTACAAATAAGCACTACAAGTATCAAAGGGAAATACGGATATAACACCGTTGGCTTCAATGAATTACTAATATATTCGGTAATAAGTGCACTGTAGCTGGTCGGTTTTCTTGCCACTGCTTATAGAGTAAGTAAGGCTGAATCGACTCTTTTTGGTGTTCTGTTTCAGTAAGAGCTAATTTATCCTCTATAACTATTATCGCATTTACTGTTCTTTGCTGAAAGGTTTTCCATATACCTTCTTGTAACCAAAGCGTTGCTAATAATAGTAATGTAGCCATACTAGTCACTGAAAATGCTAAAGCAAATAAGGTAATAGTAATAGCTACAAGTTTTATTATTAACGCATAACTTTCATAATTCTCATGATCGTTATGTAAAGTTTGCCATTGCTCTACTAATAACTGTTTTGAAACTGTCTTCATAGATTGAATATACTGGGGTTGTACAAAAATTACTGTTATTATGCGCGCATTATCTATCTCATGAAAGTTTTCTTATCTTTGTATTGATAGCTTTCTTATTTTTTGACTTAGTTTTGACTAAGTCGCTTTAAACCAGAGGCGTATATTTTGAGTACTAATACAACTACTTCATCGTTAGCTTTTTCTTCGTTGAGCTTAAAACAGGATTTAGTTAAAAACTTATCGTCCCTTGGCTATGAGAAAATGACACCTATTCAAGCTAAAACCTTACCTGAATTACTTAAAGGAAAAGATGTTATTGGCGAAGCAAAAACCGGCTCAGGTAAAACTGCAGCTTTTGGTTTAGCATTACTTAACAAACTAGAAGTTAAAAAGTTTCGTATTCAATCTATGGTTATTTGTCCAACCCGCGAACTGGCTGATCAAGTTGCGCAAGAGTTGAGAAAACTCGCTCGTGGTATTCATAATATTAAAATATTGACGCTTTGTGGTGGTACACCATTCGGTCCACAAATTGGTTCATTAGAGCATGGCGCACATGTTATTGTTGGTACCCCTGGACGTCTTGAAGAGCATGTTATAAAAGGCACTCTACAATTAGATAATTTAGACTTATTAGTACTTGATGAAGCTGACCGTATGTTGGAAATGGGCTTTCAAGCCGCACTTGATAATATTGTTAGACGTACTCCACTTGATCGCCAAACGTTACTTTTTAGTGCTACCTTTCCAGATCAAATTAAGTCTATTAGCGAAAGTATCATGACAGATCCTGTGATGGTTAAAATCGCTTCTAGTGAAGATCAATCAACTATCAGTCAAAAGTTCTTCAAAGTTAGTAATGATGATGACCGCCTTGATGCTTTACGTTTATTGTTATTAGATAAGCAAGTTGAATCCACGGCTATTTTTTGTAATACAAAAAAAGAAACCCAACAAATCGCTGAAGCTTTACATTTTGATGGTTTTAGTGTTTTAGCTTTACATGGTGATTTAGAGCAACGCGATAGAGACCAAACATTATTACGCTTTGCCAATAAAAGTGCTTCTATTCTTGTTGCTACTGACGTTGCGGCACGAGGCTTGGATATTGATAGCTTAGACTTAGTCATCAATTATCATATCGCTCGCGATAGTGAAGTTCACGTGCACAGAATTGGCCGAACAGGACGAGCAGGCAGCACAGGTTTAGCCTACTCACTGTATAGCGATAAAGAAAGTTATAAAGTTGGTCTTCTTGAAGATTATCTTGAAGCAGTTATTACGCCTGAGCAATTACCATCATTGGCAGTATTAGCCAATGAACGCCCACAGGCTAAAATGGCAACCATTCAAATTGATGGTGGTAAAAAGCAAAAAGTGAGAGCTGGAGATATTTTAGGAGCACTGACTGGAGACAATGGAGTGCAAGGGTCACAAGTTGGTAAAATTAAAGTACTTGATAACAAAGCCTATGTAGCTGTTACTAAAGCTGCTTTAAACCTAGCGTTGAAAAAAATATCTAAAGGGAAAATGAAAGGTCGTACTTTTAACGCTCGTCATTTAACTAACTAGTCACATCCCCTTAAATGATAAAGCTAAATAAACTAAGTTAAATGAAATATTCCTACTAAGAGCTGTTTATCAATAAGCAGCTCGATTTTGATACCGCTCAAACCTATGCCGTTGATGTTTTAATGCTATTGTTGGAACAGTTATTAGTACGACAGAGTAGAGTGTAGAAAACTATGCTAATGAATCTTTTTATCATCACTTAGCCATAGATAATAAAAGCGTATTTATTTCCATCATTTTAGAGGAAGTATTCACCAATAATTAGCACAATTAATGGGACAATCTGAGCCACTAAACTGCATTACTAAAGTATTAGCTAAAGAGTTAGATTTACTTTGTTTTGATGAGTTTTTTTGTCAGTGATATTGGCGATGCTATGTTACTTTCAGATTTGTTTTCAGTACTTTTTTTCCAAGGTTAAAGCTGGTAGTAACCTCGGACTGTAAACCCGAGTAACTTTATTGTAATGGTTTAAAGATAGAATGGTCCTTACTAACTATTATCTTAATAAATTAACATTATCAATTTGTGTCTACTGATGGCGATATTTATCATTGCTGTAGCAAACTTATCGAAAATAGTCATGATTCTAATTATTTTTTATTAGAAAGCCAAGGTGAGTTAATACCAATCGAGCGTTTTCAAAGCTTGACTGATAACGTACCTTTAGTTGGTGGCGAGATAGAAATGAATTATCGACAATTAAGTTATATAACGCAAAGTAACAAGATTATTTTCTTTGATTTTTTTGCTTTATGTTTAGGACCTCTCAGTCAACGTGATTATATGGTACTAGCGAAAGATTTTAATACTGTGTTTATTGCTACCGTGCCTAAGTTTCTGGTGAGTTAGTATCCGCTGTATTTTAGGTGTTGAAGATAGTTATCAACGCAGTAGTGTTTTAATGTGAGAATTACAGCTACTTGATGATGAGACGAGAAGATTTATTACGCTAGTTGATGAATTCTACGATAAAAATTTTAAATTAATTGATAGCGCTCAAGTCGATATATTTGAACTGTACCAGAGGCAGCAACTTGCCTTTGAATTTGAACGCTGTTGGTCACGCTTAATTGAAATACAAAATAGCTAATAGTCCTCTTTAAAACTAAATGCTAAAACCTAATAACTAGTCAATTTGACTAATTACCTTACACTTTATTAATCCCCTAATATAGATTTATACCTATCTATCTGATATTTTTATGAAAATAAACTTGGCACTATGTTTGTAGTACAATCTAGGTAATATTTATAAAATACTAGAATAACAGATATTAATTCTAGTTAACTTTATTTTCATAAGGATAGAATCATGACTTACTTTCACAGCTTATTAATCGCTAGCGCACTCACCGTATCACTTGCATCATCGGCGGCATACGCTTACGAATCATGTAATGTTAATTTGTCGGCAGGTTTCACTATTAATGCTAGCTCGATTGAGTTTGTACAAGCGCAAGGTGCAAATGACGAGAAGCAACGAAGCTTATATAAAATCATTGATGGTAAAAAATTGCTGGTAGATAACCAAAATATTGAGCTATCAGACGCGCAACAAGCGATGGTACAAAAATATGATGAAAAAATCCGTCACTTAGTACCTCAAATTAGAAATGTTGCCATAGAAGGCGTTGATTTAGCAGTTGAAGGCGTAAACCTCGCTTTCAATGCTTTATTAGGTGAAGGTAATAACGTTGCTGCAGACTTAACTAAAGAATTAACATTAATACGAGAAGATGTTGTAACTAAGTTATCTATTGAAAATGGTATATCTGTTGGTATTGATGGTTTAGAAAGCGATCAGTTATTGGGTAAAGACTTTGATAAACGTATTGAGTCAGCGGTTGAAAAAACCGTACTAAATTCTATGGGTAGTATATTAATTGCTATGGGAAAACATATGATGACAGCTAAAGGTGATGAAGAAAGCTTTGATTCACGGATGGAAAAGTTTAGTGAAAGTATCGAACATGAGATGACAGAGAGAACAGCGGTAATAGAAAAGAAGGCATACGCTATCTGTGTAAATATCGCTATGGTTGATGAAATTGAAGAGCAACTTAAAGCAGAAATAGCGCCACTTTCAAATACGAATGTTTTTACTATTACACAAGGTTATGGTGAAGAAATTCAAACGACAAATAAGTAATAGCTTCAATACTAATAGGCTTACTGAACGCGATAATTAAAGCGCTAATATAGCTCAACACTAAGACCTCGTAATGTTATAATTACGAGGTCTTTTTTTATTTTTATATTTAGTGAAACATGCACGCTGTCCATCAACTCCACCTATACCGTAAAAGTCTCAGTACAACCACCTATAAATCACGAGGACAACGGGTAATTCGCTGTCCTTTTTGTCAGCTTGCAAAGCCGTTTTGCATCTGTGAAATATCACCCATTAAAGAAAATATTGAGACAACAGCAGGTTTTTTGTTGTTAATGCATGACACTGAAGTATTAAAACCGAGTAACACCGGTAAACTCATTGCAGATCTTATTCCAGATACCTTTGCTTTCTTATGGTCAAGAACCCAAGAGAACCTTGGTTTATTAGCAGTAATTAATGATGATAAATGGTTCCCATTAGTTGTTTTTCCACAAGAGTATGCAGATGATGAACGTAAAATTTTTACTAATACTGTTATATGCCCTGAAGGTAAAAGACCACTTTTTATAATGCTTGATGGTAGTTGGCGTGAAGCAAAAAAAATGTTCCGTAAAAGTCCGTATTTAGATCGATTTCCAATGGTATCATTTGATGTGAAAACGGCTATTCAAGCGGTCAGTGGTAATTGTCAAAGTGAGAATAACAGTCAATTATCGCCTGTCGGCCAAGACTCTCGTTATACGGTAAGAAAAACAGAGCTCGAACACCAATTTTCAACAGCTGAGGTGGCCGCTAGAGTTTTAGATATGCATGGTGAAACTAAGAATGCTCACGTACTAGATTTATGGTTTGATGTTTTTAATTTTCAATATCAAAAAGGTGTATGTCAGCGTAACAAGGGCAATGTGAATGCCATTGCAAACTATCAGAGTTTTATAACAAAGATATTTAGATAGATTATTAGACAATTATTTCTATATAAAAAAGCCTACTTATAAATTTATAAGCAGGCTTTTCTTTTAAGTTGTAAGTTTTAATTAATGTAATATTCTAGCGCGAATAGTGCCATCAATTTGTTTTAACTCTTTTAGGGCTAAAGCGCTATCTTGTGAGTCAATATCAATAACAACATAACCAATTTGGTCATCAGTTTGTAAGTATTGTGCAGCAATATTTATATTGTGCTCAGCAAATGCTTGGTTAATTTTAGTCAAAACACCCGGTTGGTTATGATGTATGTGTAATAAACGACTGGTCCCTGTTTGACCTGGAATAGAGTGCTCAGGTAAAGATACTTCAGGGAAGTTAACCGCGGATAGACTTGAACCATTATCTGAATATTTAGCGAGTTTAGTTGCTACCTCTAGACCGATATTTGCTTGTGCTTCTTTGGTACTACCACCAATATGAGGGGTTAGGATTACATTATCAAAGCCACGTAATGGTGAGAAAAACTCATCATCATTACTCTTTGGCTCAACTGGGAATACATCTATAGCAGCCCCTGCTATTTTCTTACTTTCTAATGCTTGTGCTAAGGCATCAATATCAACCACAGTACCACGAGAAGCATTAATAAAAATTGCGCCATCTTTCATTGCTGAAAATTGAGCTTGTGCAATCATATTTTGAGTTTGAATAGTTTCTGGAACATGCAAGCTGACTACGTCAGCTTCATTAAGTAATGCCTCTAGCGATGGTGCTTGACTGGCATTACCTAAAGGTAGTTTAGTTTCGACATCATAAAAACGTACTCGCATGCCTAAGGTTTCTGCCAAAATACCTAATTGCATGCCAATATGACCGTAACCAACAATACCTAATACTTTACCACGGGCTTCTACTGAGCCAACCGCAGATTTAAACCATTCACCACGATGCGCTTTAGTACTTTTTTCTGGAATACCACGTAACAACAATAGCGTTTCACCAAGGACTAATTCAGCAACTGAACGGGTATTTGAAAAGGGTGCATTAAAAACAGGTACACCTCGTGTTTGAGCCGCTTTTAAATTAACTTGGTTGGTACCAATACAAAAACAACCAATAGCTACCAATTTATTTGCGTGACTTAGTACTTTTTCAGTTAACTGAGTACGAGAACGAATACCAATAAAATGAACATCTGCTATTTTTTCAATTAATTCACTTTCGGATAGTGAGGTTTTAAGTGATTCAATATTTGAATAACCTTTTAATTTTAATTCTTCAAGAGAGCTAGGATGTAGGCCTTCAAGTAATAAAATTTTAATCTTATCTTTTGCTAATGAGTTTTTGTTGGCAACGGTCATAAATTGGCTTCACTTATTCAAAGTTAAACGGGTAAATAGATTTCGTTTGGATGGCTAGATATCCAAATAGGAGATTAACATATCATATAGTGTATAAACTCTAAAGGATTTATTAAGCACATTGTGGAATAAATATTCCTAAAAACCTCTTTTTTACTTAAAAAAATCAGAAATCATCAGGAATAGTCAAAATAGTGAATTATTGTATAACCTGAATACCTTCTGTACTACCTAGTACTAATATGTCAGCCCCACGTAATGCAAACAAACCATTAGTGACTACACCCACGATGGTATTAATCTGTGTTTCAAGTAATTTTGGATCGAGTATTTCGAGGTTGTACACATCAAGAATAACGTTACCGTTGTCTGTGATTACACCTTGACGGTAAACTGGATCACCACCTAGTTTAACTAATTCACGAGCGACATAACTACGCGCCATAGGAATTACTTCAACAGGTAAGGGGAAGTTACCTAAAACTTTAACTTGTTTTGAATCATCAGCAATACAAATAAACTTTTTGGCTACAGCCGCAACGATTTTTTCTCGGGTTAAGGCCGCGCCACCACCTTTGATCATTGCCATATGGCTAGTGATTTCATCAGCGCCATCAATATATACGTCTAAAACATCGACACTATTTAAATCAAAGACATCAATCCCATGCGCTTTTAAGCGCTTAGTAGACTCTTCAGAGCTTGAAACAGCACCCGTTATTTTACCTTTTAATGATGCAAGGCCATCAATGAAGAAGTTTACCGTTGAGCCAGTGCCAACACCGACTATTGTATCGTTTTCAATGAACTCTAATGCCTTGATAGCGGCTGATTTTTTCATTTCATCTTGAGTCATATTATATGCCTTTTAGTAAACTCTTGCTATTGAAGTGAGCTTTATAAGCCTTGGGAAGGCTGTAAAAGAAGAAATTATAACACTAAACGATCGGAGAGTTACACTAAGCTGAAGTCTTTATCCGGCAAAGATTATTCAGTCTTTGACATGTTTTATTGTTGCGGACTTTTAGTGGCGACGACCTGTGCTAAAAGAGTAGGACTAAAAGAGTAGGACTAACAGATAATAGTAATAAATATCATACGTAGGGGAGCATGTTCATAGGTAAAAAAAGAGTCAATCGTTTAGCCTTGGATAGCACGGAGGATTATATTAGAGCGTTTATCATTAACAAAAAGAAATAGGCTCGTAGTTATTAAACAAACATTTTGGCATTACAATATGATTTCTATCTAGGCATCGCACTAATAGTTACTGCGTTGATATCTTGTTCAATGAGATGAGCATAATTAGAAGTCACTCTAGCTTTAGTTTGCTCTACCCGTTTTTCACCCATGATTTGAATACCCACGATAGTACTATCAGGGAGATAACGCTCTTGGTTTTTAGCGAAAGTTAGCATCATGCGTTGATCTTCTGTCATAGGTCTGTTGAGCAATGAAAGCATTAATTGTTGGTCTGAATATGCTACTTTTTTAACAGAGTCTTTATGGTAGACAATAAATTCACTATGGGTGAATTTTTTAGTAAAATAGTAATCACTTTGAGATTCTAAATTCACTTGTTTTATACTGCTACAAGCTGAAATAGCGAAGTAGAGAATAAGATAGCTACATATTTTAAATACTTTCATAAAAACCTAATAACAACTAATAGTGATGATTGAGTTATTATCAATAGCGCAAGTGTTATGCCAGAAAGTTATTATTCAAAAGGTATTTTTTTATGCTGTGGTAATCATATGAAAATATTAGATAATATAAGGAGAATATAATTTCATTAGATACATAAATAAGCTTGCAAGGAAGATATTATTATCAATAAATCCTAAGCAAGCTTAATTAGTACTTTAAGTGTCAAATTTTTAACGCTTTAACGGATACTTGAAATGGCTACTCTTCAGACACTGAGCGAAGTAGCTCATTGATGCCAACTTTAGCAAGAGTTTTAGCATCTACTTTCTTTACGATAATAGCCGCATATAAACTGTATGTTCCACAAGCTGAAGGTAAGTTACCTGGAACTACAACAGAGCCAGCAGGGACACGTCCATAATGTACTTCCCCTGTTTCACGGTCAAAAATACGAGTGCTTTGGCCGATATAAACGCCCATAGAAATTACTGCGCCTTCTTCTACCACAACGCCTTCAACAATTTCAGATCGTGCGCCAATAAAACAGTTATCTTCAATAATTGTTGGACCCGCTTGTAAGGGCTCTAATACCCCACCAATACCAACACCGCCGGATAAATGTACGTTCTTACCAATTTGTGCACAAGAGCCAACGGTTGCCCATGCGTCGACCATACAACCTTCATCGACAAAAGCGCCAATATTAACAAAGCTCGGCATAACTACTACATTTTTACCAATAAAACTACCAGTCCGGACACTTGCGCCAGGCACAACACGAACGCCGTCTGCTTCAAACATTGCTTTTGTATAACCGTCATACTTCATCGGAACTTTGTCAAAAAAAGTACTTTCAGCACCATCAATTACTTGGTTATCCCAAATTCGAAACGAGAGTAATACTGCTTTTTTAAGCCATTGGTTTACATGCCAGTTGCCATCTACTTTCTCAGCTACACGTGCACTACCATTATTTAATGCTGCTAAAGCATCGAGTACGGCGTTTTTTATTTCACTTGAAACGGTTGCAGGTGTAATGTTTGTTCTTTGTTCAAAAGCTTGTTCAATTACGCCGGCTAAGTTACTTAAATCTGTCATTAGGCTTTCCTATTTAAATTTTATTAGTACTGTATAGGCATTAGCCTAGTTATTCTAATCGGAACGATAAAGTATTCCGTTGGTTATTAATCAATTTCTTCTTTTAATCGCAGTGCTAAGGCTTCTTGTTCTTGAACTGTTAGCGCATCATTTTCTGCGCTAGAAATAGTAAATACATCATCAGCCTTTTCACCAAAGGTAGTGATTTTTGCTGAGTGAATGTTAATTCTTTCTTGTTGAAATACTTGCGCGATATTTGATAATAAACCAGGTCTATCTAACGCTATTATTTCAATCATAGTACGATTTTTTGAGTGTATTTTAATAAAGTTCACACGTAGTGCTACTTTAAATTTTTTCATATGTCTTGCTATTTTTGGCTCAGGTAACTCACAGATATTCACTTTTTCTAGTCGGTCAACTAGATCTTGACTCATTTCTTTTGTATAGAAGCGTTCTCTTAGAGGTTTGTTACGACTGTCAAGTACTACAAAAGTATTTACGGTATAACCTGTTTTGGTAGAAATAATTTTAGCATCATGAATAGATAATTTTTTAGTTACCAAAAATGAGACGGTATTGGCAAAAGTATTATTTTTCTCTTTGGTAAAAATAAATACTTCTGTACCCCCTCTATAAGGAACTGAGCTAATAAGTACTAGTGGTTTTTCTCTATCGTGCTCAAGAATATAGGTACATTGTCGGGCTATTTGTTCTGGGGAGTAACGTAAAAAGTAATCTACTCTAAATTCACTCCACAATGCTTTAACTTTTTGTTCATCTATCTTGTTTTCGATTAATATATCTAATGCTTGTTGTTGATTCTCTCGAATCTTAGATCGTGTCTCAACAGGTTTCTCTAAACCATGACGAAAAGCACTTAACGTATTAAAGTAAAGTTCTTCAAGTAAATTTGCTTTCCAATTATTCCACAAGCTTTCATTCGTACCACGCATATCGGCAACGGTTAAACAATACAGGTAATTTAAATGTGCTTCATCCCTAACAATTTCACCAAATGTTTTAATGACATTTTCATCGTTTATATCACGTCGCTGAGCTGTTACAGACATTAATAAGTGATGCTCAACAAGCCATGCCACCATTTTACTGTCGTGTTTACTCATTTGATGTGATAAGCAGAAATTTAAGGCGTCAATTGCACCTAACTTCGCATGATCGCCACCACGACCTTTGCCTATGTCATGAAAGAATCCACCAAGATAAAGTACTTCAGGCTTGCGAATTTTTTGTACTATTTTACTACACAGAGGAAATTTATGATTATGCTCCTTTTGGCTAAATTGGTGTAAATTTTTAATTACTCGGTAACTATGTTCATCGACTGAGTAAGCATGGAAAAGGTCGAATTGCATTTGGCCAGCAATATTACGCCAAAGTGGTAAATATGAACTTAAAATACTGTGCCTGTGCATCAAGGTTAATGCTAAACCTAAGCCGCGAGGATGACGAATAATAGCCATAAACATTCGACGGCATTCGGCATAATCAATTAAGCCTGAAATGAGTCGTCTGCGCGCATTGCGCATTAATCTCATAGTATGTGAATGTATACCTTTAATTCCTGGCTCTTGAGCTATTATTAAAAACATTTCAATCATTTTGACGGGACGCATAAAAATACGGTCATTACGGGTGTTAATAAGCGTATCAACCAACTCAAAGTCTTGATTGATAATACTAACGTTACTCTGTTCAGGCTTTTTGATAATAGCTTGCTGAAAATGCTGTAGCAGCATGGTATTTAATTCAGTTACCCGAGCGATAATTCGAAAGAAACGCTTCATCATTCGTTCGACCGGAGCTTTACCTTCATCACCAAAGCCCATCATTTTAGCTACATCGGCTTGGTAATCAAATAAAAGACGGTTTTCACTTCGTCCGGCAACAAAATGTAGTGCAAAGCGCATGCGCCATAAATAATCTTGTGATTCTAGCAACTCAAAAAATTCATTAGGGTAAAGGTAGTTATGTTCAACTAATTCTTCAAGTGAGTCAGCTGAAAAGTGTCGTTTAGCGACCCAGGAAATAGTTTGAATATCACGTAAACCACCAGGGTTTGCTTTTAAATTAGGTTCAAGGGTATAGGCAGCACCACGGTATTGCTGGTGTCTAGCTTCTTGTTCTTTACATTTTGCGATAAAGAACTTCTCTGATGTCCAAAAAACGTCTTCATGTAATAACGGCATTAATTGTTGGGTAAGTGTTTCACTACCTGCTATCTGTCGCATTTCCATTAAATTAGTAGCAACGGTTACTTCTTTGACCGCTTGTTTTAAGCATTCTTTAATAGAGCGAACACTATGACCAATATCTAGCTTTATATCCCAAAGCTGGGTAATAAAGCTGGATATCTTTTCTTCTAATGCTAGGTTAACTTCTTCTTGTGTTAATAATAAAATATCAACATCAGACTGTGGATGTAATTCTGCTCTACCATAACCGCCAACGGCAACTAAGCTAATTTGATACTCATCAAGGTGGTGCTGACACCATAACTTCTTCAAAATGGCATCAACAAAAATAGCACGTGATGATAATAAATCATTAATATCATTATCAATAAAAACATCTTTTAACCAAGTATTAAAAGATAGACTTAGTTGGCAGATATCACGGGTAGATAGAAAGTCAGCACTAACGGCTAATATTTCAATAAAGTGTGGCGGAACTATATGTACTGGATTACTAGTCAAGAGCTTACCTTCTATCTATAACGATTAATATTTAGATTTTAATTTTTATACTCGCTATCAAGCAATATGTAAGGTTTCAGCACCTTAATTTGATAGCAGGTATAGATACTAATTATGTAATATACGGGTGATTGTTTCTTCTTTACGCAATGTTAAGATTTCACAGCCGGTTTTAGTGACAACAATGGTATGTTCCCATTGCGCAGACCTTTTGCCATCGGCGGTATAAACAGTCCAATTATCGGTCTTGTCTAACAGCGTACCTGATCGACCTAAGTTAACCATAGGTTCAATAGTAAAACACATGCCAACTTCCATTTTTGTCTTGTCATTATTTTTATAGTGCATGATCTGTGGTTCTTCATGAAACTCTTGGCCTATACCATGACCACAATAATCTTTAACAATAGAGTAACGACCTGATTTTTTGACGAACTTTTGAATAGTTGCGCCAATTTCACCAAAGGTAGCACCAGGCTTAACTTTTTTAAGTGCTAAATAGAGCGACTCTTGCGTAATACGACAGAGACGATTATTTTCAGCTGAAACATCACCAATAAGAAACATTTTACTGGTATCACCATGATAGCCGTCTTTTATCACGGTAATATCAATATTAATAATATCGCCGTTGGCTAACATTGTGTCATCAGGAATACCGTGACAAACAACATGATTGACCGAAGTACAAATAGACTTGGGAAAATGATGGTAATTTAGTGGTGCTGATATAGCTTCTTGCACTTTATCAGTGTATTCGGCACATAGCGTATTAAGGTTATCAGTAGTTATGCCAGCTTTTACATGAGGCGCTATCATTTCTAATACTTCAGCGGCTAATTTGCCAGCAATACGCATTTTTACTATTTCTTCTTGGCTTTTTATCGTAATGGCCATTTGTCTATCTCTTTAAGTTTGCGCTAGTAGCATTATTGAATGCCACTATGCTATTGAGTATTGGTAATGCCATCGTCTTGGAGTAGTTATGGCATAATTATGGAGTAATGAGCTTGCTATACCTTTTATCAATCAAGATGTATGTTTCAGAGTACTTGAGCAATTTCATTTCAAGGTGCTGTAATCAAGTAATGGTTATTCCCTTATAAATCACAGCAACGATGAAAAGATGTTGCTCAAGCGAGGTTTCGATACGTTTAAAATAACTTTATACTGTGCTAAATAATCAAACCAAAGAATAACTATGCTTAAATAATTTACCCTACCTAAAATTATTTTAATTCGCACTTAAACCCTGCACTTTGAATGGTAACGGGTATAAGATAGCAAGTTAAGCGTATTTATTTAACTCTATTTTTATCGCTTCAATAATAGTATTAGGTTCTTCTAGATATAAATTATGATTAAGTAGAATAAGATCATCATCTATTGCCAACAATAACGCGGGTATGGCCTGAGTTCCTATTATTTCCTGTAGCGCATAAATTTCATGAACCTGCGCCGCAGCATCACTAGATAATTTCGTTTTATTAAATATTTTTGCGGGTATAGATAATTTGAATTCATCAACGATGTCATTTAAATTAGCTTGCTCACTTAGCTCATTGCCTTTTGAAAAATGTTCAGCTTGTAAAGCATTTAATAATGCTAATGCTTGATGTGGTGTTTTTTCTGCAGCCCAAGTCATCAAGTTGGCACATAAAGTAGAATCTTTTCCATGAGAAAATTTACTCATATACTCAGGAGAGAAGTTGACCGAAGACAGATCTTTAACTTGGGCAATTTGTTGCTTGGTGATTACATTATTATCATCAGCATCAGAAAAATAGGCGCAATGCCATAAATTAAGCACTACTTCTGGTAATGAGTTGTTTACCGCATTCACTAAAGGAGTCGTTGCATAACTCCAAGGACAGTGACTGTCATAAATGAAAAATAATTCTGCTGCCATTACTTACCCTATAAAAGTTGATGATTTCGGTTGAATCCATCTAAATATCTGTTGATTTTAACTCGCCTTGCCTTATTATCCCACTATAAATCGTCTTTTGGTGGTAAATCATTTTTGTCTAGCTAAAAAAACGTCGTTATGGTATAAAGTGCGGCGCTGAATTTTTAGTTAGTCTTTTTTGTCTGTGTTTTATCCGATGTAAAGAGGTTTAGCTTGGTTTAGTGACAATTTAAATCGACTATTTGAATGAAAAACTTTGTTAAGTTTTTTGGCTTAGAAGTCATTATTATAAACTCACATACATCTATTAAAGGTATACCGGGGTGCTCAGTTTTCGACTTTAAAGTCAAAAACATAAGAGTCGTGTATATTGGGTGTATGAACGCTTAACCCCTATAAAGGAAAGAAAAATGTCAAACGTTTCAATGCGCGATATGCTTAAAGCCGGTGTTCATTTCGGTCACAAAACACGTTACTGGAATCCAAAAATGAAGCAATTCATTTTTGGTGCTCGCGATAAAGTTCATATCATTAACCTTGAACAAACAGTTCCAATGTTCAATGAAGCACTTGCTTTCGTAAACAATGTTTCATCGAAAAAAGGTAAAGTGTTATTTGTTGGTACTAAACGTGCTGCAAGTGATGCAATCAAAGATGCTGCTATTAAATCTGACCAATTCTACGTTAACCATCGCTGGTTAGGTGGTATGTTGACTAACTGGAAAACAGTTCGTCAATCAATAAAACGTCTAAAAGATTTAGAAGCTCAAAGCAGTGACGGTACTTTCGAAGCGTTAACTAAGAAAGAAGCGTTAATGCGTACTCGTGAAATGGAAAAGCTTGATAAAAGTTTAGGTGGTATTAAAAACATGGGTGGTTTACCTGATGTTTTATTTATTGTTGATGCTGATCACGAGCACATTGCTATTAAAGAAGCAAACAACCTTGGTATCCCAGTAATTTCTGTTGTTGATACTAACTCAAACCCTGATGGTGTTGATTACATCATTCCAGGTAACGATGATGCAATTCGTGCTGTCACTTTATACTGTGATGCTGTTGCTAACTCAGTGCTTAGTGGCCGTGAGCAAAACATCGTAGTACAAGCTGAAAAAGACGGTTTTGTTGAAGCTGAGTAATCTCAGTTAGCAATACGTTTATTTTCTATTGCTACAAAAGTACGCTTTTGTGGCAACTTATTTAATACTTATCCCCAACATTGATTTAGTGATAATTCAAATTAGGGGATAACTGAAAACCGAGGAATTAACTCATGGCAATTACTGCTGCAATGGTTAAAGAACTTCGTGCACGCACAGCTGCGGGCATGATGGATTGTAAAAATGCTTTAGTAGAAGCTGAAGGCGACATGGAACTTGCGATTGAAAATATGCGTAAGAACGGTCAAGCTAAAGCGGCTAAGAAAGCTGGTAACATAGCTGCTGAAGGCGCAATTTTAATTAAAATTGCTGACGGCGTTGCTGCTTTAGTTGAAGTTAACTGTCAAACAGATTTCGTAGCAAAAGATGACAACTTCTTAGGTTTTGCTAACCAAGTTGCTGATGCGGCCCTTGTTTCTAAAATAACAATCGCAGAACTTCAAGCACAATTCGAAGAAAAGCGTATTACGCTTGTGACTAAAATTGGTGAAAATATCAATATTCGTCGGGTAGAATATGTTGAAGGTGCTAATTTAGCATCTTATAGCCATGGCGCTACTATCGGTGTAGTTGTTGCTGGTGAAGGTGATGCAGAATCACTTAAGCACATTGCTATGCACGTTGCTGCAAGTAAGCCTGAGTTTTTAACTCCTGATGACGTTCCAGCTGATGTTGTTGCCAATGAAAAGCGCATTCAAATCGAAATGGCGATGAATGAAGGTAAGCCTCAAGAAATCGCTGAGAAGATGGTTACAGGCCGCATGAAGAAGTTTACTGGTGAAGTTTCTTTAACTGGTCAAGCTTTCATCATGGAACCTAAGAAAACTGTTGGTGTTATTCTTACTGAAAAAGGTATTACTGTTTCTAACTTCGTACGTTTAGAAGTTGGTGAAGGTATCGAGAAGAAAGAAGAAGATTTCGCAGCTGAAGTAGAAGCACAAATTGCTGCTGCTAAAGCTTAATTTATTTTATTTTATGGCTTAGTTTTATTACTAACATAATCAAATGAATTGAATTACTAAAAAACGTCTATCTTGGTAGACGTTTTTTTATACCAAATTTTTACTTTTTAGGTAATAAAAAGTGAGTTTTTTCAGTTTAGACTATCGTGTGTGGGCTAAACGTATTAAAATAGCCGCGGTCTTTTGAGCTCGGCTATTTTTATTGCTTAAATTTTATTACTTTAACCGCGACAGGAACTTTTCCCTATGACAACCAACCCTAAACCTGCTTATCGACGAATTCTATTAAAACTCAGTGGTGAAGCGCTAATGGGTGACGAGGGTTTTGGAATTGATCCTAAAGTACTTGACCGCATGGCTCAAGAAATCAAAGAGTTGGTAGAAATGGGGGTTCAAGTCGGTCTAGTTATCGGCGGTGGTAATTTATTTCGTGGTGCTGGTTTAGCTGAAGCTGGTATGAACCGTGTTGTTGGCGACCAAATGGGTATGTTAGCTACGGTAATGAATGGCTTAGCAATGCGTGATGCGCTTCATCGTGCCTTTGTAAATACACGTTTGATGTCTGCTATCGATTTAGCCGGGGTATGTGAACGTTACAACTGGGCAAATGCTATCAGTTTATTAAAATCTGGACGAGTTGTTATTTTTTCAGCTGGTACAGGTAATCCTTTTTTTACTACAGACTCAGCAGCATGTTTACGCGGTATAGAAATTGAAGCTGATGCTGTATTTAAAGCAACAAAAGTTGATGGGATATATTCTGAAGATCCAGTAAAAAATCCAGAAGCAGAGCTTTATAGTGAATTAAGTTATGATGAAGTACTAGACAAAGAATTAAAAGTGATGGACTTAGCTGCCTTTACTTTAGCACGTGATCATAATATGCCTATTCGCGTGTTCAATATGAATAAAGCGGGTGCATTGAAATCTGTCATCATGGGCGGTAGTGAAGGCACAGTTATTTCGCATAAAAAATGTATTGAGACTTAAGTCAAAACTAAAAGTGAGTAAGCCAAGAGAAATATAAAACTCTGGCTTAAATTAACTTATTAATAATTAGGGAAGTTATCGTGATAGATGAAATAATTGAAGATGCTCAAGACCGTATGGGCAAGAGTATCGATGCTTTAAAAACGAGTTTAACTAAAATAAGAACTGGCCGCGCACATGCCTCATTATTAGATAATATTGTTGTTGAATATTATGGTATGGATACCCCATTAAACCAAGTAGGTAATGTTTCAGTACCAGATGCACGTAACCTTTCTATTACCGTTTTTGATAAAGGAATGATTTCTGCTGTCGAAAAAGCCATTATGAAATCTGATTTAGGCTTAAACCCACAATCGAATGGCACGTTAATACGTATCCCATTACCACCGCTTACTGAAGAGCGTCGTAAAGACTTAGTGAAAGTTGTTCGTGGTGAAGCAGAAGGTGGAAAAGTTGCAATCCGTAATATTCGTCGCGATGCAAACTCTGATTTTAAAAGTCTATTAAAAGAAAAAGAAATCAGCGAAGATGATCATCATCAAGCTGAAGACTCAATTCAAAAGATTACTGATATTTTTGTCAAACAGGTAGATGAAGTGCTTGTGAAAAAAGAAGCGGAACTAATGGAAATATAAGTTTATCTAATAAATAACGCCATGTTGATGCTATTTAGCCGACTGGCGTTTTTATTAGTAGTAGCTTGTAGGTAAAATTATTTAGATAATTAATGGAAAATTGTTAAGTGAATAACATCAAACCTTTAGCTAAACAGGCTAATAATAAAAGTATTCCTCAACATATTGCTATCATCATGGATGGTAATGGCCGCTGGGCACAGTTACAAGGCAAGGGTCGAGTTGCAGGGCATAAAGCTGGTGTTGAGTCAGTAAGAGCCGTTGTTGCTAGTGCACGAAAGTCTAATGTTAAAGCGCTAACACTATTTGCTTTTAGTAGTGAAAATTGGCAACGCCCGGCAAAAGAAGTGGGTGTGCTAATGGATTTGTTTATGTATGTGTTAACTAAAGAAGTTAAACGCTTACATAAGCATAATATCCGCTTTCAAGTCATAGGTGATTTAAGCCGATTTTCTGATGATTTACAGAAAAAAATTGCTAAATCAGAGCAACTTACCATTAATAATACGGGTTTAGTTTTATCTATTGCGGCAAACTATGGTGGTCGTTGGGATATCGCTCAAGCAGCTAAAAAACTAGCTAGTGACGTAAATCAAGGGATAATATCCCTTGATGATATCAACGAAGATTCATTCAATGAACAAACCAGTCTAGCAGATCTTCCCACTTTAGATTTACTTATCCGTACTGGTGGTGATTGTCGAATAAGTAATTTTCTTTTATGGCAAGTAGCTTATGCCGAACTTTTTTTTACTGATACTTTATGGCCAGACTTCAATGAAAAAAAATTTCAAGAAGTGATAAACTGCTTTGATCAACGAGAACGTCGTTTTGGCAAAACGGGTGAACAAGCAAGAAAAGAACAAATATTGTAAGACGATAGAAGAATACAGTTATGAAAAATATAATTAAGAACAGCAAGCCGAGTCAAGTACTCAGAGCTTGCCTGACTAGCATATAGTCTATACCTGTTCTACTTGAAGATACAGGGTTCAGCTGGAATTATAAACGCCTTGAGACAAGACATTGATTGAGGATAATAGTTATTCTATTGTCGAAATCAATAACGCAGCATAAAGCGTTTATAAACCAGCCCTTTGGGGAAACCTGAGCAAAACATACTCGTCGTTACCTTTGTTGTTAAGGGAATAACCATTAACAACACAAAGTGCCTTGATTATGATTCGCCCAGGCTTCCTGAAATGAGCATCTTCAAGTGGAGCGCGTATATTACAACTCTCTACTAAAAATAAAAGGGTAGCCCTTGTTAAAACAACGAATTATAACGGCTTTAATATTAGCACCAGCAGCAGCCTCAGCCATTTTCTATTTGCCCATTAATTATTTTGCTGGGCTTTTAATGGCGATTATCGCTATAGGTGCATGGGAATGGGCCCGTTTTATGGGCTTAGTTAATAGTATTCAACGTGTAGGTTATACTTTAGTTACTACAGTCTTGATAGGACTTTTATGGTTTCTATTACCGGTTGATAAAACATGGTTAGTGATCTCTGGCGTACAACACGAAATAACCTTCATATTATCGCTAAGTATTATTTGGTGGCTTTTTGCTGCTTTATTAATGTTTTCTTACCCTAAACTGAACACTTTTTGGGCTAATAATAAATTTATTGTTGCTATATTTGGCTGGTTAACCTTAGTACCCACTTGGCTTGCATTTATGGTATTGCGTACGAATAATTATACGATAGATGAATTTCAAGGCGCGCAGTTATTGATGTACTTGTTTATGCTGGTATGGAGTGCTGATGTAGGTGCCTATTTCGTCGGGAAATCAATCGGTAAAACTAAACTGATGCCCAAGGTTAGTCCTGGGAAAACGGTAGAAGGGTTTTTAGGTGGTGTGGTCTGTGCTGCTATATTAACGGTTATCGTAGGTGTTTTATTAGAATGGTCAAACGATGATTTTATAACAGCACTGTTAGTCACTCTGTTGATTACTTCTATTTCTGTTTTAGGTGATTTAACTGAGAGTATGTTTAAGCGACAAGCGGGTATCAAAGATAGCGGCACAATATTGCCAGGTCATGGTGGTATTTTAGATAGAATAGATAGTCTAACAGCAACTGCACCTGTTTTTGCTCTTTGTTACATGTTACTTGCTTGAAGAGATTATTAAGCTCTAGCATTTAGGTTAATTAATTGAGGTAGATGCGTGTCTAAACGTCAACTTTGTATTTTAGGTTCAACGGGATCTATTGGTTGCAGTACTCTCGATGTGGTAAGACTTCACCCTGATAAATTTCAGGTGATCAGTTTAGCGGCTAATGCTAGCGTTGAGATAATGTATGCGCAATGTCTTGAATTTAAACCTCGTCAAGCAGTCCTAGTTTCTAGCGAACATGCTAATTTACTGTCTCAAAAACTTACTGACGCTAATGTTAGTGATATTATGGTGTTATCAGGCAAACAAGCGTTAATTGATATTGCACAATGTAAAACGACTGATACTGTAATGGCTGCTATTGTTGGAGCATCAGGGTTATTGCCTACGCTTGCAGCTGTGAATGCCGGCAAACGTGTTCTATTAGCAAATAAAGAAGCTTTAGTGACATCAGGAGCTATATTCATGGCTGCAGTTAAAGCTTCAGGTGCAAAACTGTTACCAATTGATAGTGAGCATAATGCAATTTTTCAGTGCTTACCATCACATCTACAAGATGAAATTGGTCAATGCCAACTTATTGATAACGGTATTAATAAAATATTATTAACTGGATCAGGTGGTCCTTTTAGAACTCGAGCTATCGAAAGCCTTGAATCAGTAACACCTTCAGAAGCTTGTGCACATCCAAACTGGGATATGGGACGAAAAATATCAGTAGACTCAGCTACCATGATGAATAAAGGCCTTGAGTTTATTGAAGCCAAATGGCTCTTTAATGTAGACGCTAGCGATATTCAAGTAGTGTTGCATCCTCAAAGTACCATACATTCAATGGTGCAATATAAAGATGGCTCTGTAATCGCTCAAATGGGTAACCCAGATATGCGCACACCCATTGCTCACGCACTGAGTTTTCCATACCGCATTGAATCTGGTGTTCCAGCGTTAGACTTTTTTAATACTCCATCATTTGAATTTCAAGAAGTTGATTTTATAAGATATCCAAACCTGAAACTAGCTATTGATGCTTGTAAACAAGGTCAAGCGGCTTGCACTGCGCTTAATGCGGCTAATGAAGTCGCAGTAGCTGCTTTTTTAGACGAAAAAATAAAGTTTACCGATATATTTAAAATAAATGAAACTTCTGTGAAAAAATTTGTCTCACAAAGGGTAGATAATATTAATGACGTTATGGCCCTCGATAAACAAGTACGTTTGTTTGCACAAACATTATTGGTTGATTTTAAGCCTACAAAATCGCTGATGCAAAAGGGTAACAAATAGCATGATGGATTTCTTGTGGAACCTAGCCTCGTTTGTTGTTGCCTTGGGTATCCTAGTAACTGTACATGAGTATGGCCATTTCTGGGTAGCTAGAAAAAATGGGGTGAAAGTTGAACGTTTTTCTGTTGGTTTTGGCCGGGCAATCTGGAGAAAAATAGGTAAGGATGGCACTGAGTATGTACTAGCAATGATACCTTTAGGTGGCTATGTCAAAATGTTGGATGAACGAACTGACGATGTTCAACCCGAAGACAAAAATAAGACTTTCAACAGTAAAACCGTATATCAGCGCATAGCAATTGTTGCAGCAGGGCCTATAGCAAATTTTATTTTTGCTTTATTTGCCTTGTATTTAATGTTTTTAATTGGCGTACCCAGTATAAAACCGTTGATAGGTAATGTTATTCCTAATTCAATAGCTGCCCAAGCTAAGTTAATAAATGATACTGAAATTATCAGTGTTGCAGGTAATACCACTCGAAATTGGCAAGAAGTTAACCTTGCGCTAATTGGACAGATTGGTAATGAAGAAATTGAAATTAAAACGAAAAAAAGCGATAGCCTGTATGTGTCAACCTTTATGTTAGACATCAGGCAATGGCAATTTTCACCAGATAAAACATCAGCTTTAACAAGTTTAGGTATAATACCTTTCCGGCCTAAAGTTTATAATGAGTTATCCATTATTGGTGATGAAAGTCCAGCAGCACTAGCAGGATTGCAGGTGGGTGATAAACTTATTTCAGTAAGTGGTGTTAAGACCAATGACTGGTTATCTTTTGCTAAAGAAATAAAGCGCTTTCCAGGGCAAGAAGTATTAATTACTATCAGTCGTAATAATCAAACAATTAGTTTGCCAGTGACTCCTGATAGTGTGAAGAGATCTGGTAGTGTTATTGGTTATATTGGTGTAGCGCCTAAAGCGGATGTTTGGCCAGAAGAATTTTTGATTGAATTAAGTTATGGACCTATCGAGGCTATAAAGGAAAGTGCTCAGCGAACATGGAACTTAACGAGTTTAACCTTCAGTATGATAGGGAAACTAATTACTGGGGATGTATCAGTAAAGAATTTGAGTGGTCCTATTGGTATTGCGCAAGGAGCAGGTAATAGTGCAGGTCATGGTTTTGTATATTTTTTAGGCTTTTTAGCGCTAATTAGTATTAATTTAGGAATAATTAACCTTTTACCGCTTCCAGTACTTGATGGCGGACACTTACTCTATTATCTTATAGAGCTTTTCACAGGTAAAGAAGTGTCAGTCAAAGTTCAAGAAGCAGGTTTTAAGTTTGGAGCCTTAGCTCTATTGATGTTGATGGCGATTGGGTTATTCAACGATTTTAGTAGAGTTTTGGGCTAAACAAGTTGAAGGAGTAGATATTCTTTATTGTTAAAACACATAAAAGATATCAAAGGAAGAAAACGGAAAGTCGAAGAGGCTAGCTTTAAGTCTTAACGCTTTAATATTATTGGCTTTGAATTATTTGATTTATTCAGTCGAGTGTTAGAGTCACATGCAACATGTTAATTGTGTAGCTAACAGTTTTTATAAAAAATAACGAAGTTTATAATATATGATCATGAAAAATATTGCCTTCGCCCTCCTACTAGTAGGAGCGATTGGAACATCAGTACCTAATGCTCAAGCAGCAGCAAGCTTTCAAGTTGAAGACATCGAAGTTAAAGGTCTACAACGTGTCGCTTTAGGAGCGGCATTAACTCACCTCTCTTTCAATGTGGGTGATAACCTCAATGACTTTAGAATTTCACAATCGATAAAGGCTTTGTATCTATCAGGGCATTTTAACGACATTCGCGTTTACCGTGACGGTAATCGTTTGGTTTATCGTGTTAAAGAGCGTGAAACTATTAGTGAAATACTTTTTGATGGTAATAGCGACCTCAAAGACGAGCAGTTAACAGAAAGTCTTGATGGCAGTAATATACGTGTTGGTGAGACCCTTGACCGCACAGTAATCTCTGGGATAGAAATGGGATTAGAAAATTTCTATCATAGCGTTGGTAAGTACAACGCAAAAGTTACCGCTCAAATCACACATTTGCCAAGAAATAGAGTGAATTTAGAATTTACTTTTGTCGAAGGCGATTCTGCAGCTATTAAACAGATAAACATCGTAGGTAATGAGGTTTTTTCTGATGCTGAAATCATGGATAAAATTGAGCTAACTTATGACTCGCCATGGTGGAATTTTATGGCACAAGATAGATATCAGAAACAAACATTACAAGGTGATATGGAAACCATTAATAGTTATTATCTTAATCGTGGCTATTTACGCTTTAAAGTAGACTCCACTCAAGTATCAATGACCCCTAACAAAGAAGCAGTGTATATTGCGCTTAATGTCAGTGAAGGGGAAACCTATAGGGTTAGTGAAGTTGATTTTATTGGCGATATGGCTGGTTTCGAAAATACTATTCGTGCTATTAACCCATTACAAGCCGATGAACTATATAATGGTGCAGAGGTGACTTATACCGAAGAAGTTATTAGTAAATTTCTAGGTCGTTATGGTTATGCTTACCCTAAAGTGACAATTATTCCTGAAGTAGATGATGAAAATCATTCAGTGAAATTATCTATATCGGTTGATCCAGGTAAACGCGTTTATGTAAACCGAATCAACTTTACTGGTAACCATGTCACGGCAGATAATGTATTACGCCGTGAAATGCGTCAAATGGAAGGGGCTTGGTTATCCAACGGCGTTGTTGAGTCATCAAAGTCTTGGTTAATGCGTTTACCTTATATGGAAACGGTTGAATTTGAAACCAAGCAGATAGAAGGTGAAGATGATTTAGTCGATATAGACTTTACAGTAAAAGAACAACCATCAGGTTCATTTAATGCTGGTATAGGTTATGGTTCTCAAACAAAATTAAGTATTAATGCTGGTGTACAACAAAACAACTTTTTAGGTACCGGTAATCAACTTGGTTTTAATGTAGCGAAAAACTACTATCAAAAGAATGCAACTATTTCCTATACAGATCCTTACTTTACCGTTGATGCTGTTTCGCTCGGTGGACAAGTCTATTACAGTGAATACGATGCTGGTAATGCCAACATGGTTGAATATAATAATAAAACTTTTGGTTTAGGTCTTAACTGGGGATTTCCAGTAAACGAATATCTACGTTTGAATTTTGGGGTAGGTTGGAAGTATAACCAAATATCACAGTTACAAGCGTATGATCAGATTCAAAATTTTTATGATATCTATGCTGATCCTAGGGATCCTGATGGTCAGTTAGCATTTAGAACACTTGATTTAAATGCTGGTTTATCGCGTAGTACGTTGAACCGAGGAACTTTTCCTACGGCAGGTTCTCAGCAGCGCCTTAATGCTAAGATGACGTCTCCAAAATCTGATTTACAGTACTTTAAGTTAAACTATGATGCTAAGTTTTATTTCCCATTAACACGTAGTCAAAAATGGTCTGTTTTAACTCGCCTTCAGTTAGGATACGCTAACGGTTATGGAGAAATTGAAGGTAACGACCAGTTATTACCTTTCTGGGAAAACTTCAGTGCAGGTGGTGCTGATACATTACGTGGTTTTGAAAATAATACAGTAGGACCTAGTGCTATTTACCGTCGACCGCAAAAACTTCCTGGTGGTGGATGTTGTTTAGGACCTGATAATGACTCTGTTTCAGTGTCACAAAGCTCTGTCGGTGGTAATGCTATGGCACTTGCGGGTATTGAATTGATAGTTCCAACACCCTTTTTAGATGAAAGTTTCGCTAATAGTGTCCGTACCAGCATCTTTTGGGATGCGGGCAGTGTTTGGGATACAGAGTTCAACTTAGAGAGTTATGAAAATTTAGATCCACTTGAGTATGAAAAAATTGATGATTTTTCTGATCCAACTCGCTTTCGCAGTTCAGCAGGTATTTCAATTCAATGGCTATCACCAATGGGGCCAATGATTTTTAGTTTCGCTAAATCTGTTCGGGAAGAGGAAGGGGATGATACTTCATTCTTTAGCTTTAACATTGGTAAAACATTTTAATAATGCAGATTTTAGCTGTATTAAATGAAACAAACTTACTATTTTAATTGATAGGTATACTCATCGATTAAAATGGTAAAAATCAAATAATATATAAAGGGGAACAAAATTGAATAAAGTTATTAAAACTATGGTTATCGGTGTTGCTGCATCGGGTATGTTGCTAGCAAGTTCAGTTATGGCGGCAGATAAAAAGATTGCAGTAGTAAACTTTCAAGAGATTATGGGTAAAATTCCGCAAACGGCTGCGCTAATGCAAAGTTTAGAAGCAGAGTTTAAAGATGAAAAAATTATCATCACACAACTTGAAAAAGATATTAAATACTACCAAGAAAAAATCAAGCGAGATGGTGCGTTAATGAGCGGGAAAGAAAAAGAAGAATTAGATATAAAAGTAAAATCTTTATTTCAAGAGTACCAAGTAAAAGGTAAGGCATTACAACAGAAAGCCACTCAACGTCAAAATGAAGAAACAAATAAAATTATTGCTTTAGTTCGTCAAGCAGTAGACAACATTGCTGTTAAACAAGATTATGATTTTGTGCTTTCTCAACAAGCTGTTGTTTATTCAAAGCCAGCTGCTAGCATCACTGACATTGTAGTAGAGCATGTGAGTAAGCTTAAATAAGCCTATTACTTATCATTAATATATATTTAACTCATCATAGTAATAGGCACTAATATGACTTATACGTTAGCTGAAATAGCTATCAAGCTCAATGCTAAATTGATAGTGCCAGTAGAGTTGGATGAGTCAATAGAAGGTTTTACTTCAATAAGCGGTTTAGCAACTTTAGCGAATGCCGCTGCTGGTCAAGTAGCTTTTTTAGCCAATAGTAAATATCAGCAACAGCTTAGCTCTACTAAGGCTAGTGCTGTTATACTGTCTCAAGACTCAGTAGAAGCTTGCCCTGTGAATGCACTTGTTATGGATAACCCTTATATGGGGTATGCCATATTAGCTAACTTACTAGATAGTACACCAAAGGTTGCTTGTGGAATCCATCAAAGTGCTGTGATAGCTGATAATGTAATTATTGGCGAAAATGTTAGTATTGGCGCTAATGCTGTTGTTGAATCAGGTGCTCAATTAGCTGATAACGTCAGTATTGGTGCAGGATGTTTTATTGGTCACGGTGTTAAAATTGGTGAGGCTACGACTCTATGGGCAAATATAACTATTTACCACAAAGTAGAAATTGGTCATCATTGCTTAATTCAATCGAACACCGTTATTGGTTCAGATGGCTTCGGTTATGCGCCAGTCAAAGGACCGTATAAGTGGCATAAAATCCCGCAATTAGGTAGTGTTATTATTGGTAACTATGTTGAAATTGGTGCTAGTACTACCATCGACCGAGGTGCTTTGGATAATACCGAAATACGAGATGGCGTAATTTTAGATAACCAAATTCAAATTGCTCATAATGTTATTGTTGGTGAAAATACAGCTATGGCAGCCTGTAGTGTTATCGCTGGTAGTACCGTTATGGGAAAAAATTGTACAATCGCTGGCTTAGTTGGTGTTAATGGCCATATCAATATTGCCGATAACTGCATTTTTACCGGTATGGCTATGGTGACCAAAGATATTACCGAAGCGGGCGTTTATTCTTCTGGTATGCCAGTAGCACCTAATAAAGAATGGAATAAAACTAATGCTAGAGTTAGGCGACTAGATAGTCTGACTAAGCGGGTGAAAGAGTTAGAAAAATTACTTTCGAATAACTAGCTATTAAACCCACCAATGCGTAAAATACTGCAAAGTCTTTTTTGTCATTCAAGACACAGTAGACGTAAATATAGTAATCGATTAGTTAATTTATTATCTAATCGTGCTAGTTAACAAGGATTACTCATTTGGAAACTGTAAAAAAACCAATTGGTCTTAACGAAATTAAAACGTTGATACCTCACAGATACCCGATGTTATTAGTAGATAAAGTTGTTGATCATGAACCCGGTAAAACGTTACATGCTATTAAAAATGTAACGATTAATGAACCGGTTTTTACAGGGCATTTTCCTGAATTAGCCATTTTTCCTGGTGTGTTAATTTTAGAAGCATTAGCACAAGCGACTGGAATTCTAGGCTTTAAAAGCACTGAAGGGCGTGAAGATAACGAAATGTATCTATTTGCCTCAATTGATAAAGCTAAATTTAAAAAGCCAGTATTACCTGGTGATACCATGCATTTACATGTTGAGTTTATTAAAGAACGTCGCGGTATGTGGAAGTTCTATGGTGAAGCTAGGGTTGATGGCAAGGTTGTTTGTAGTGCTGACCTTATGTGTGCTCGTCGCGCTTTATAGCCTCCTTTATATTAGATGTCCTTTAGAACAAAGACTTACTTACTCATTAGAGGATATGTCCTATGATTCATCCCCAAGCTATTATTGAACCAGGTGCCGTTATTGGCAAAAATGTTTCTATAGGTCCTTGGACTTATATCACCAGTAACGTTGTTATTGGTGATAACTGTGAAATTAAATCCCATGTAGTTATTAATGGACCGACACGTATTGGTAAAGGTAATCGTATCTTTCAATTCGCCAGTATTGGTGAAGATTGTCAGGATCTTAAATATGCAGATGAACCTACAGAATTAATTATTGGTGATAATAATACTTTCCGTGAATCTTGCACTGTCCATCGAGGTACGATTCAAGATAATAGTCTTACCCAAATAGGTAGTAATAATTTATTTATGGCTTATACCCATGTTGCACACGATTGTATCGTTGGTAGCAATTGTATCTTTGCCAATAATGCCTCTATTGCCGGCCATGTTCATGTAGGGGACCATGCCATTATTGGTGGCATGGTAGGTGTTCATCAGTTTTGCCATATTGGCGCACATAGTTTTATTGCAGGCAATGCCTTAATACTTAAAGATGTTCCTGCTTATGTTATGGCTTCTGGTCAACCGGCTAAACCTTTTGGCTTAAATAGCGAAGGTTTAAAGCGTCGTGGTTTTGATAAAGAAACTATTTTGACTATAAAACGTGCTTATAAAGTAGTATATCGCCAGGGACTTTCTGTTGATGAAGCATTAATCGCTATCAATGAAATGCCAGCACAATCTCCAGAATTACAAGTCTTTAGTGATTCAATTAAAGAATCTAATCGCGGCATCATCCGTTAAAGCAATAGATTAAGCTAGTGCCTTTAATACTAGTACGCCTAATACCCGTGCCGTTCATATCGATGCCATTAGGCCAGGCACTATTAACTTTAAGTACCTTTAAAGCCTATGACTGCTAAGAATTTAAACCAAAAAAAACCAACTTTTTTTGCTATCGTTGTTGGTGAACACTCCGGTGATACCCTTGGTGCAGGACTAATTATTTCATTACGTCTGACACACCCCGATGCAAAATTTATAGGTATCGGCGGTCCCAAGATGGAAGCATTAGGTTTTGAAAGTCTATTTGCCATGGATGAATTATCTGTTATGGGTTTAGTCGAAGTGCTTGGTCGTATCCGACGTTTATTACAAGTCCGTAAAAGCTTAATACATTTTTTTACTACCAATAAACCTGACGTGTTTATTGGTATAGATGCGCCTGATTTTAATATTGGTCTTGAATTAAAACTTAAAGAGAAAGGGATTAAAACAGTGCATTATGTCAGCCCATCAGTTTGGGCTTGGCGTGAGAAGCGGATTTTCAAAATTGCTAAAGCAACAGACATGGTTTTAGCTTTGTTGCCCTTTGAAAAAGCTTTTTATGATAAGTACAATGTTCCTTGTAGTTTTGTTGGTCATCCTCTTGCAGATGATATTCCTATGAAAAGTGATAAGTTTTTAGCTAGGACTCTGCTAGGTTTAGCGCAAGATAAAAAAATATTAGCGCTCATGCCAGGTAGCCGAGGCAGTGAGTTATCACGTCTACTCGAAGACTTCTTCGAGAGTGCCAAGCAGTTACAAGCCCAAGATAGTGAATTGATTTTTGTCGCACCTATGATCAGTAAACAACGCGTCGAGCAGTTTAATGCCCTTAAAGCCGAATTTGCTCCTGATTTAGCGGTAGAGGTTGTGCTTAATCAAACTCAAGAGGTAATGGTAGCCAGCGATTGCCTATTAACCGCTTCAGGTACTGTGACTCTAGAAGCCGCTTTGATTAAGCGGCCAATGGTTATCTGTTATAAATTTAGTCTGGTAACCTTTTTATTAGCTCGTTGGTTGGTTAAATTAAAGTGGTTCTCGCTGCCTAATTTATTAGCTAATGAGTCATTAGTACCTGAGTTATTACAAAAAGAGGTTTGCGCTAAGAATATTGTGCCCTTGATTAAAGAACGTTTATATCATGACCAAAGCCAATTAAATGACAGTTATAATAAAATTCATCAACAACTCAAGTGCGATGCTAGTAAACAAGCTGCTAATGCTGTGTTAGATGTTTTATCGAGTAAATCTTTAAATAATAGTAAATAAATAATAAATAGCATAAAAACACTTTATTTCTAGCAAATTTTGGCGAATAAATAATATGGCGAGCAAACAAACTTTTCCTGATTTTGAATACCCTATAGCCTATTGCATTGCAGGAGTTGATGAAGTAGGTCGTGGCCCTTTAGTTGGCGATGTAGTTACCGCTGCAGTAATCTTAGATCCCGATAATCCTATCGAAGGATTGATGGATTCAAAAAAGCTGTCTGAAAAGAAACGTAACTTGCTATCGGTTGAAATAAAGGAAAAGGCAATCTCTTGGTCATTAGGGCGTGCAAACCCACAAGAAATTGATACCTTAAATATTTTACACGCAACTATGCTCGCAATGCAGCGCGCTGTTGCAGGTCTGAACGTTGAGCCTGACTATGTATTGGTTGATGGTAATCGCTGCCCGACATTTTTAGCTAATGCCAGTACAATAGAGCAACAAAATACTAAAATTGCTAGTCAAGCAGTGGTTAAAGGTGATGCTCGCGTTCCCGAAATAAGTGCTGCTTCTATTATTGCTAAAGTAGCCCGTGATAATGAAATGATCGCCTTAGATAAACTGCACCCTGAATATGGTTTTGCTAAGCATAAAGGTTACCCAACCAAACTGCATTTAGAAAAAATTATAGAACTTGGCGTACTTGATTGTTATCGACAAAGTTTTAAACCTGTCGCGAGAGTATTAGGTACTTACCATGATTAAGAATATGATTAAAAGCATGATTACGATTAAGCGCATTACTGAAATATGACTACTAGCATGACAGAAATACCTAACGAAGAAATACTCATAGAAGAACCAAACATTTTTGTACCGCCTAAATTTGTTCATTTACGGGTACATAGTGATTATTCAATGTGTGATGGTTTAAAGAAAGTTAAGCCAATAATTACTCGAGCTTTAGAGCTCAATATGCCTGCACTTGCCTTAACAGATCAAACTAACTTGTGTGGTCTTGTGAAATATTATCATGCTGCCCATGGCGTAGGCATCAAACCTATTATTGGCTGTGATTTTTGGGTTAAAAGTGATGAGTTAGAGGATGAACTCTCACGTATAGTTGTACTTACTACTAATAATATTGGTTACAAAAACATAACTGAATTGATCTCAAAAGCCTATATGCGCGGACACGTACAAAATAAAGCTGTTATCGATAAATCGTGGTTGATTGAGTATAAAGAAGGCTTGATTATACTTTCGGGTGGTCGAGAAGGTGATATAGGTAAAGCCTTATTAAAAGGTAATACTGAACTTGTTTCCGGTATGGTAAGTTTTTATCAGCAACATTTTGATCGCTGTTTCTTTCTTGAATTAATCAGGACAGGCCGTGACGATGAAGAAAATTATATCCACCTTGCGGTAGCACTAGCACAACAAGAAAACTTGCCTGTTGTCGCCACAAATGAAGTGATGTTTCTTGAGCCTGATAACTTCGATGCTCATGAGATCCGTGTTGCAATTCATGACGGTTTTACCTTAGATGACAAACGTCGTCCTAAGCGCTATAGCCCTGAGCAATACTTACGTAGTGAAGAGGAGATGTGCGAGATTTTTAGCGACATTCCTGAAGCCTTGGCGAATAGTGTTGAAATTGCTAAACGCTGTAATGTTACTGTTACATTAGGTGAATACGTATTACCGGATTTTCCGACGGAAGGTTTGGAAATAAATGATTTTTTCATTAAGGTTTCTGAAAAAGGTCTAGAAAAACGTCTTGATCAATTATTTGACCGTCAAGGGGATGACTTTGACCAAATAAGAGCGCCATATGACGAACGCTTAAAGATTGAGTTAGAAGTAGTAAATAACATGGGATTCCCTGGTTATTTTTTAATTGTTATGGAGTTCATCCAGTGGAGTAAAGATAACAATATTCCTGTAGGACCCGGTCGAGGCTCAGGTGCCGGATCTCTTGTTGCATATGCCCTTGATATCACTGATCTTGATCCCCTCGAATATGATTTACTTTTTGAGCGCTTCTTAAACCCAGAACGTGTCTCTATGCCAGATTTCGATATCGATTTTTGTATGGACAGGCGTGACGAAGTAATCGATCACGTTGCTGAGCTTTATGGCCGAGATGCAGTTTCGCAAATTATTACTTTTGGTACTATGGCGGCAAAAGCTGTTATCCGTGATGTGGGTCGTGTACTTGGCCATCCTTATGGTTTTGTTGACAGAATTTCAAAACTTATCCCGCCAACACCAGGTATGACCTTAGCGAAAGCGTTTGAAGAAGAGCCAAAGTTACCTGAAATATACGCACAAGATATTGAAGTAAAAGATCTCATTGATATGTGCCGTATTCTTGAAGGTACTACACGAAATGCAGGTAAACATGCGGGTGGTGTTGTTATTTCACCCACCACTATTACCGATTTCGCACCACTTTATTGTGATGATGAAGGTAACAACCCTGTTACCCAGTTTGATAAAAACGATGTAGAAGACGCTGGTTTAGTTAAGTTTGATTTCCTCGGATTAAGAACATTAACTATTTTACAGTGGGCCATAGAAATGGCAGATGTGAAACAGCTTAAAGCCGGCAAAGAGCCGATTGATATCACCAAAATTGATCTTGAAGATAAAGCCAGTTTTAAATTATTACTTGCCTCGAAAACCACCGCTGTATTTCAGCTTGAATCTAGTGGTATGAAATCTTTAATTGATAAATTAAAGCCTGATTGCTTTGAAGATATTATCGCACTAGTAGCCTTATTTAGACCTGGACCATTGCAGTCAGGCATGGTTGATAATTTTATTGAACGAAAACATGGCCGTGAAGAAGTCAGTTATCCTGATGCTACATGGCAACATGAAGATTTACAGCCGGTTCTTGAACCAACTTACGGCATTATCTTGTATCAAGAGCAAGTAATGCAAATTGCTCAGGTACTTGCTGGTTATTCTCTCGGTGGCGCAGATATGCTTCGCCGTGCTATGGGTAAGAAAAAACCTGAAGAAATGGCTAAACAGCGAGCTGGTTTTGAGCAAGGTGCCAAAGATCGAGGTGTTGATGGCGAGCTAGCCATGAAAATATTCGATTTGGTAGAAAAGTTTGCGGGTTATGGTTTCAATAAATCGCATTCAGCGGCTTATGCATTGGTGTCTTATCAAACGTTATGGATGAAGACACATTTTCCAGCGCCGTTTATGGCGGCGGTAATGTCAGCTGATATGGACAACACTGAAAAAATTGTTACCTTAGTTGACGAATGTGGCAATATGGATATCGATTTATTGCCACCTGATGTAAATGCTGGTCAATATAAATTTACTGTAAATGAAGATAATCAAATTGTTTATGGTATCGGCGCTGTTAAAGGCGTTGGTGAAGGTCCTATTGAAGCAATCATTAGTGCCAGACAAATAGATGGTCTTTTTACTGACTTATTTGACCTTTGTGCACGTTTAGATCTTAAAAAAACTAACAAACGTGTTTTAGAAAAGTTAATTAAATCAGGCGCTATGGATAGTCTCGGTCCTAAGTATGTGCAAGGTAAAGCCAAAGAGCAGGGTGCTAATCGAGCGGCTCTATTTGCCACGTTACCTGAGGCAATTAAAGCGGCGGAACAACATGCAAAAGCTGAGTCATTGGGACAAAATGATTTATTTGGCTTAATTAATGACGAACAAACTGATTCTAGACAAACGTATAAAGAAGTAAGAGCTTGGCCCGAAGAAAAGTGGTTAGACGGTGAAAAAGAAACCTTAGGACTTTATTTAACTGGTCATCCTATTAATCGATATTTGAGTGAAATAAAAAAATATTCTTCTAGTCGGTTAGTTGTCATGCAACCTACGGGTCGTGATAGACAAGCTGTTGCCGTTGGTTTAGTGATAGGCGTACGCATATTAATCAATAAACGTGGGCGTCGCTGGGCATTAGTGACCCTAGACGACAAGAGCGCACGTATGGATATTCGTCTCTTTCCAGATGACTACGATCGTTTTGCTGAGTTACTGGTAAATGATGCTATTTTAGTTTGCAGCGGACAAGTCAGTTTTGATGATTATTCTGGTGGTAATACAATGACCGCTCGGGATATAATGACGATAACTGACGCGCGAGAGAATTATCTGAGCTCTATCGATATTCAAGTCGACAATAGTTTAATATCATATGATTTCATCGAACAGTTTTCTAAGGTATTAACACCTTTCAAAGAGGGGACCTGTCCAGTTAGGGTTTTCTATCAGCGCGAAGAAGCCCAAGCTATGCTGGAGTTGGGCGTGCAATGGCGAGTAACGCCAACCGATAAGTTACTGTACGAATTAAAAATACTACTTGGTGATGAACATGTCGCCATGGAATTTAAATAACAACTATTTAACTTAAGATATTGAGTATGAGTACTTTATTTAAAGTATTTCTTCAGGTATTTTAGTTACATAGTGAAAACCATTTTAAAAAATTAACTTGATTTATTAGGTAAAAATAAACATGTCATTAAACTTTTTAGATTTCGAGCAGCCTATAGCTGAACTTGATGCAAAAATAGAAGAGCTACAATTAGTAAACAACGGCCAGGAACTTGATCTTGATATTGAAGATCAAATTTTGCAATTACGTGAGAAAAACAAAGAGCAAACTAAGAAGATTTTTTCTAACTTAGATCCTTGGCAAACTGCTCGAGTGGCTCGTCACCCACAACGACCGTATACATTAGATTATATACCGCGTGTTTTTACTGAATTTGATGAGTTAGCGGGTGATCGTGCTTATGCTGATGATAGTGCTATTGTTGGTGGTACAGCTCGCTTAGACGGCAAGGCTGTTATGATTATAGGTCATCAAAAAGGTCGTTCAACAGCTGAAAAAGTTAAACGTAATTTTGGCATGCCACGTCCTGAAGGTTATCGTAAAGCGTTACGTTTAATGGAAATGGCAGAACGTTTCAATATGCCAATCATCACTTTTATCGACACCCCAGGTGCTTACCCCGGTGTTGGCGCTGAAGAGCGTGGACAAAGTGAAGCGATTGCACGTAATTTAAAAGTTATGGCACGTTTAACTGTTCCTATTATCTGTACTGTTATTGGTGAAGGCGGCTCTGGTGGTGCATTAGCTATTGGTGTTGGTGATAGAGTGAATATGCTGCAATATGCAACATACTCAGTAATTTCACCTGAAGGTTGTGCTTCTATTTTATGGAAAACAGCTGAAAAAGCACCTACAGCAGCAGCAGCAATGGGAATTACAGCTGAGCGTATTAAAGAGCTAGATTTAATTAATAGCATCGTTGAAGAGCCATTAGGCGGCGCACATCGAGATGTAGACATTATGGCTGCGCAACTTAAGCAAGTACTGAAAAAAGATCTCGTTGATCTTGAAGACTTGAGTAAAGACGAGCTTATCCAGCAGCGTTATGAAAGATTAATGTCATTTGGTTACTGCTAAACAGTATCTTTTGACAGCCTTCAAAAAAATGTCACATATAACTTCGACAGCCGATACTCGTTCCTCTTGAATATGCAGGATTCAGCTGGAATTATAAACGCCTTTAGGTAAGGCATTGATTGAAGAGAATAGTTATTCTATTGTCAAAATCAATAACGTAGTATAAAGCGTTTATAAACTAGCCCTTTGGGGAAATCTGAGTAAAGTATATTCGTCGTTATATCTATTTTTAAGGGAATAACCCTTAACAAAAAAATGTGTCTTGATTATGATTCGCTCAGGTTTCTTGAAATGAGCATCTTCAAGTGGAGCGGGTATCTAACTTTCGACGATTTCTTTATGAATAAACTCACTTTAACTCTTCTTAACACCCTCAAGCCTATTTTCGAATTATACGGAAATATAGAGTTAATTATCGCCTACAGTGGTGGTTTAGACTCGCAGGTACTTTTGCATGCTTTAAGCCAATTAAAGCAAAGTGAACTTATTAGTAATAAAATTACTGTTTGTCATGTTAATCATGGCTTGAGTGAGAATGCCAAAAATTGGCAAGAATTTGCTAAAATAGAATGCGACAAGCTGTCTGTTGATCTCGTTATTAAGTGCGTTAATGTCCAGGCAAAAGTACAGCAATCATTAGAAGCACTGGCACGCGACGCAAGATACTATGCCTTGAAAACATTAAGAGACAACAAGTCTATAGTGTTAACTGGCCACCATAGTGATGATCAAAGTGAGACTTTTTTATTAGCACTTAAACGTGGTGCAGGTCTAAAAGGCCTCTCTGCAATGTCAGGAAAAACTAAACTTGGTCAGCATTTATTAGTTCGCCCTTTGTTGAGTGTTTCTCGTCAAGAAATAGAAAATTATGCTAAAATTCATGAGCTTAGTTGGGTTGATGATGAGTCGAATCTTGATACCTGTTTTGATCGTAACTTTATCAGACTGCAAATAATGCCATTGCTACGTGAGCGCTGGCCAAGTATTAATAACACCATTAATCGTAGCGCTAGTCATTGCTTAGGTGGTCAGGAGTTGTTGGATGAACTTGCCAAAGAAGATTTAACCAGCTGTAAGGCGAGTGGTAAAAGTTTATATACACAAGCTTTAAAAGCGCTTTCTTCTGCCCGATTTAATAATGTTATTCGTTTTTTTTTAGCGCAACAAGATTATCTTATGCCCAGTACCGAGCAACTTAAGCAAGTAAGACAACAACTGCAGGCAAGTGAAGATAAAACCCCTCAAATTAAAGTAGGGCAGTGCGTTTTTCGCCGTTATAAAGAGCAGTTATTTATAACACCTGACTATAAAGATATTAGCGATTGGCAGAGTCAGGTAAACTTATCGGAAGGAAATTCGGTAGTTTATCTGCCTGATAACTTAGGTAAGTTAACCTTTACTAATCAGCTAGCTCAAGAACATGTTCAACCACTAATTTGTCTACCAAAGTTAGGACAGAAAGTCAGTGTGCGTTTTAGTCATAACAATCCAAATTGTTTACCTGATTTTAGGCAGCACTCTCGTAGTTTGAAGAAGGTTTTGCAAGAGCTAAATATAGAGCCATGGCAACGTAAGCGTATTGCCTTTTTGTATTACGATAATGAACTCGTGGCTGCTCTAGGTCACTTTATTTGTAAACCTTTCATGGTAAATAATACTGAGCTAGGATGGTATATAAGATAAAGTTAGATTTAAATAAAAAGGCAGCTAATACTATTTGTATTAGCTGCCTTTTTATTTAAATTTTTTATAGTCTTAAAATAGCACTTCAGATATTAAGTTCAGCGCCAATATCATAACTCTAGGCTTTTGTTATATGGTGTGATACTGCTGCTGAAAACACCACGTCAGTAGAACTATTCAAAGCTGTTTCAGCAGAATCTTGCACAACACCGATAATAAAACCAATGGCAACAACCTGCATGGCAACATCATTATCAATACCGAACAAGCTACAGGCTAATGGGATAAGTAATAGAGAACCACCGGCGACACCAGAAGCACCACAAGCTGAAATAGAGGCAACCACAGATAATAAAATTGCCGTCGCAAAGCTTACTTCAATAGCTAAACTATTCGCTGCAGCCAAGGTTAGTACGGTAATAGTAATTGCCGCACCCGCCATGTTGATAGTAGCACCTAACGGAATTGATACCGAGTAGGTGTCTTCATGTAAATCTAATTTTTTACACAAAGCCATATTTACAGGAATATTTGCCGCGGAGCTACGGGTAAAAAATGCGGTAATACCAGACTCTCTAAGGCAAGTGAAGACTAAAGGATACGGATTATTCTTAGTGATAATAAAAACAATTATAGGGTTAACAATTAAGGCAATAATTAGCATTGCGCTAAGTAGTATTACAACCAAATGACTATATTCACCTAAAGCCGAAAAGCCGGTAGTGGCTACTGTATTTGCTACCAAACCAAAGATACCCAGTGGTGCAAAACGTATGACAACACGCACGACACTAGAAATTGCTTCACTTAAATCATGTACCATTAATTTACTTGATGCATTGGCATGCTTTAATGAAAAGCCCAAACCTAAGCCCCAAGCTAGCACTGCAATAAAGTTGCCACTTACAACAGCCGTTACTGGGTTTTCAACAACTTTAAACGCGAGAGTCGATAATACTTCGGTTAGTTTTTCTGGCGGATTAGCAGTGGCACCGGCAATATCTAAGGTAAGTTCAGTTGGAAAAGCGAAACTTAATAACACAGCAACAAAAGCAGCAGTTAACGTACCTATGAAATATAAGCTAACGATCGGTTTTAATTTTGCACTGCTGTCGATGTTTTGGTTAGCTATGGCAGAGGTAACCAAAACTAATACGAGAATGGGGGCGACGGCTTTTAATGCGCTAACAAATAAGCTACCAAGCATACCAAAGATTTTCGCTGATTCAGGTGATACAGTTGCTAACAAGCTAGCTAGGATAATAGCGACAATTATTTGGCTCACTAAACTTGTCGATTTTATTTTCTGAACAAAAGATGCGCTCTGTGTCTTTTCGCTTGTCATAGGTAGACCTGTTACTAAAGATTTTTATTGTGTGCGAGTTTTATCATTGAAGAATAGCTATTGTCTAGGGCTATTCATCAAACAAGTAAAATTAACAGTTAAAGCGTGTTCTTTCATAGAAATATAAGATGATGCGAGTATAATTGCGTCATTAAAACAACGATCATCTTTGGAAAAACTATGCCGACAGAACAAGCATTAAAAAACCGTAGCAATAATAGCTGTGAACTTTGTACTAGTATAGAAAAATTAGTAGTTTATCCGGTACCACCAACAAGTGATTTAAGCGCCCAACAAGCTATTTATTTGTGTCAAAACTGTTTATCGCAAATAGAAGGTCAAAGCGAGTTAGACATAAATCACTGGCGTTGTCTAAATGACAGTATGTGGAATCAAGAGCCAGCAGTACAGGTCATGTCTTATCGTATGCTACACAAACTTTCTGCTGAGAGTTGGGCTCAAGACGCTTTAGATATGCTTTACTTAGAAGATGAAGTTAAAACATGGGCAGAGCAGGGCATTGCAGCTGAACGTAGTAATGGGCCAACGCGCGACAGCAATGGTGCAGAATTACAAAACGGCGATAATGTCACCCTGATTAAAGATTTAAAAGTTAAAGGAGCAAGCTTTACCGCTAAGCAAGGCACCATGGTACGCGGTATTACGCTTACTGATAATCCTGAACATATTGAAGGTAAAGTTAATGGTACTCGCATTGTCTTGGTATCAGCTTACTTGAAAAAAGCATAAAAAAATCAGATAGATCTACTTACCTATTTAAAATAAGTAGAACCTATACACGCTCTATTTGAAGATACTTGTTTCAGAGAACTTGTGCGAATCATAATCAAAAGAAATAAATATAAACATAAAAAACGCTATGATATTTCTATCACAGCGTTTTTTATAAAAATCTAAAGATTAAAGTAAGCTAATCTAGAGACTTATTGATTCTTTTTTCTAAATGATTCACAGGCGATTTCATCTTCACACTCACCATAAAGGTATAAGCTGTGATTGGTAAGCTTAATCTTATTGGTCACAGCAATATCACGTTGTCTTTGCTCAATAACATTATCTTCAAATTCGACAACTTTACCACATTTTAAACAAACCAAATGGTCGTGGTGAGCTTTATGGGCTAATTCAAATACGGATTTACCGCCTTCAAAATGATGACGGGTAACAATACCTGCATCATCAAATTGGTTTAAGACTCGGTATACCGTAGCTAAGCCAATGTCTTCATTTTGCTCTAATAATAATTTATAAACATCTTCTGCACTGATATGTTGATTATTTGGCTGTTGAAGAATGCAAAGGATCTTTATTCTAGGTAGGGTGATTTTTAATCCAGCTCTTTTTAGTTCTTCGTTTTGTTCAGCCATATTAAGTCTCTAAAGTGATTAAGTAATTTATTAGCAAAATTATAGGCGGTTATTGAGGAAGAGAAAAGCTTTAGTTTTATTCTTTCTCTAATATGTTCGCTTTAGTATATAAAACTAAAAAAAGCCCAAATAATAGGCTTATTTTATCATAACATTTAATAAGTTAAGTTTATCAAGCGAGTTCTGCTAGACACATCTCGTCATTTAACTGTACAAGCCATTGATCCACTCGGGCTTCAGTTAGTTCACTTTGCCTGTCTTCATCAATACATAAACCAATAAAAGTATTTTCATCAACAAGTGCTTTTGATGCTTCAAACTCATAACTTTCGGTTGACCAGTTACCAACAACGATAGCACCTTTACTCTCAACGATATCGCGTAATGGCTCCATAGCGTCACAAAAGTATTCGGAATAATCTTCTTGGTCACCTAAGCCATAAATAGCCACTAATTTATCAGTAAAGTTTACTGCTTCTAAATCAGGTAAAAAGTCATCCCAATCACATTGATTTTCACCATAATACCAAGTCGGAATACCTAAAATAAGTAAATCGAACTCAGCGATTTCCTCTTTAGTGCTTTTGGCAATGTCTTTTACATCAACCATTTGCTTACCTAATTTCTTTTGGATCATTTTACCAATTGCTTCAGTGTTACCTGTATCACTGCCAAAGAATAAACCTACGATTGCCATGAAATGCTACCTTATTGTGCTTTCTTAAAAAGAATATTACTTAATGTGCGCTGCCAATGATTTTATTAACAGCGACTCTATTAATTCGCTTCGACTCATTTGTTGAATCTCAGCTAACTGTTCTAATTGTTCGAATAAACTGTGATGTACTTTAAACTCTACTCGTTTTAAGCCATTATTTTTATCACGTTTTACTTGATTACGTTTATTGATTTTTATCTGTACACTACGCGAATTAGGATTCGTTTTTGGACGTCCAGGGCGCTTCTCATCGCTAAATAAGTCGATAGTGGTTAAGTCAGTTATTTCTTTTGCCATGAGTTAACCAACACCCTGACTTTCCCAGATAAACTGGATAACACCTTTAGCAATAAAGCCGGCACAACCTAAGAATAAAACAAAATATACTACCACTTTACCCATCAGTGGTACGTTATTTTTATTCATCACATCATAAATAGAAAGGCCAATAAAGCCAAAGATAAAAAGGAAAAATAAATTAAGGCCAATTGCCTCAATAAGCTCTAAATTTTCTGCTAGCATAGTGGTTGATTGTTTCTTATACACCAAGGCCAAATAATACTAAGGCCAAAAAATTGGCAATATTATAGCATATCCTTCACGCCAGACCATTAGCATTTCGGCTATTTTAGCAAAAATAATAACGTTTGTTGGGGCTAAGTATTTTGATCTTTATCAATGATATTAGAAATTGACTAGTAATGTCTTTATGAAACCAAACCTATATCGCTAAGAATTGATAAAGTCGAGGACAATTTTATTAAAGACAATCGTTTTTTCAGCATGGAGCCAATGCCCAGCGCCCTGAATTATTTTTGCTTTACTATTAGGCAAAAGTGCGGTGATAGCTTCCTTATATTCAGGCAAAATATAATCTGAATTACTCCCCTTGATAAACAACGTATCTCCCTGGTAAGCTACTTTATTAGTAGGTATTTGATTAGCCATCATTATTTGTGGATAACATAAGGCAATATTGTCAATATTGCATTTAAAAGTAAACTTACCTTGCGAGTCCAACACTAAATTACGTAATAGAAATTGTCTTACGCCAATATCGTCTACAAATGACATTAGTTGTGTATCAGCATCCTTTCGCTTGAAAACTTGCGATAAATCGATAGCCTGAAGGCCTTCAATAATTCTTAAATGGTGTGCGGGATAACTAACAGGGGCAATATCAGCTACCAGTAGCTTAGTAATACGTTGTGGTTGCTCTAAAGCGACTTGTATCGCTATTTTTCCGCCCATAGAATGACCAAGTAATACACATTTATTAATTGCTAAATAATCTAATAAATTGATAATATCTTTCGATAATTCAGTATAATCCATTGTATCAACATGGAATGAATTACCATGATTCCTAACATCGACACTGGTTACACAATAGTCTTGGGATAATTGCTTTGCCACCATGTTAAGGTTTTCTAAACTACCAAATAAACCATGTATCAGCACTACGTGCAGTCCAGTGCCAATTTGTTTATAGTTAAGTATTTTAGCTTGATTTGTCATTATATTATTAGATTTCATTTAGCTGTCATTCGTAATATTGTCATATTTTTAGCAACTATTTGCAAATAAATGAGTTCAACAGATTAGATTTTCACTATATAATCTTTCGCGAATTATTTAAGTTAAGGGTAACAATGAAAAACATCGAAATAGATGAAGAGCTTTATCAATATATTGCCACCAATACTCAGTTTATTGGTGAAAGTGCTTCTGCCATTTTACGTCGTTTGCTAAATTTCGGTGAAGAAGTCAAGTTTGAAACCGTTGCCGTTAAAGAACCTTCAGCTGTGGCTGAAGTAATAACGTTACCTGAAACTGAAAAGTTAGCAGAGAAAGTACAGGTTACTAAAACAAAAAAGTCTGAAAGTATCGCTGCTGTTAAAGTTATAGCTGTTAGTCATGAAACAGTCTTTAATTTTATTAATAAAGAAGAGTTAGCAATGCAACGGGGCGCTGTAGGCCGATTTTTATTAATTCTCGCTGCATTATATCGTGCGCATCCACAGCATTTCTCGGTGGTGACTGAAATAAGTGGTCGTGACCGATTATATTTTGCTAATAGTGAAAGTAAATTGGCAGAAAGTGGTAGTAGCACTAAGCCTCGCCAAATACCAGAAAGTCCTTTTTGGGTTATCACTAACTCTAACACCACACGTAAAAAAATGATGTTAACCAAAGCTTCAATATCACTAGGTTATTGTGACAGTGATGTTGAAAAAATTCGTGAGTTACTTTAGTGTTTAAAAGTTAACGTAAATTGATTTTAGCTAATAATTATTAAGAAGATGATATGAGTATTCACCCTTTTGCTGGTAAACCTGCACGTCCAGAAGATAGGATTAATATTGGTCAGCTTGTTAGTGACTATTTTTTACAAACACCAGATGTGAGCTTAGTAGTAGAGCAAGTAAGCTTTGGTACTTCGGGTCACCGAGGCAGTGCAAGTAAGCGTAGTTTTAATGAACAGCATATTATTTCTATTTGTCAGGCAATTGCTGAATATCGCCAACAAAATACTATTAAGGGACCACTTTTTTTAGGTAAAGATACCCACGCGTTATCTGAGCCAGCCTTTGCTAATGCTATTTCTGTACTTATTGCTAATGGTGTTAATGTAGTAGTACAAAGTGACGTTTTATCAGCAAAGAGTTTCACGCCAACGCCGGTAATATCTCGTTTAATCATTAGCCATAACAAATCTAATACTGAAAATGTTGCCGATGGTATTATTATTACTCCTTCTCATAATCCACCTAGTGACGGTGGTATTAAATATAACCCTCCCCATGGCGGCCCTGCTGAAGCTGACATCACTAAAAAAATTGAGCTACGTGCAAATGAAATAATTATCGCAGGGTTAGTTGATGTTAAACAGCTACCTTATCCTGAAGCGTTACAATCGTCTTTACTTCAAAAAGAAGACTTTATTAGCCATTATGTTGAGCAACTTGATCAAGTTATTGATATGGCGGCAATCGCTAAGGCCGGAGTTACTATTGGTGTTGACCCATTGGGTGGCTCAGGTATTGACTACTGGCCGCTTATAGCCAAGCAATATCAATTGAAAATAACAGTCGTTAATGAAATTGTTGATAGTAGTTTTGCTTTTATGCCATTAGATAAAGATGGCAAGATTCGCATGGATTGTTCGTCAAAATATGCCATGGCAGGTTTAATAGCCATGAAGGATGATTTCGATATAAGTGTTGGTAATGATCCAGATTTTGATCGCCATGGTATTGTTACGCCTAGTGGTGGTTTAATGAATCCTAATCATTACCTCGCTGTGGCTATTCACTATTTAATGACGCATAGAGATTGGCCAACGACATGTAAGATAGGAAAAACGCTAGTCTCTAGCTCACTTATCGATCGCGTTGCCAAACAGCTCTCTCGTCCGTTATCAGAAGTACCTGTTGGTTTTAAGTGGTTTGTCGATGGTTTAGCTGATGCTAGTTATGCTTTTGGCGGAGAAGAAAGTGCTGGTGCGTCTTTTCTTTCTCGTGATGGTAGTACATGGACGACAGATAAAGACGGTTTTATCTTGGCTTTATTAGCGGCAGAGATACTTGCTGTTACCGGTAAAGACCCTTACCAGTATTACCTAGAACTCACTCAAACATTAGGTGAGCCTTGTTATGGTCGAGTTGAGGCTGTTGCTTCATTTGAACAAAAAAAAGTACTAACGGCATTATCAAGTGAGGATATTAAAGCGAAAATCCTTGCTGGTGATAAAATCATTCAAGTGATTTCACATGCACCAGGTAATGATGCTGCAATCGGAGGTATAAAAGTTGTAACAGATAATGGGTGGTTTGCCGCTCGCCCATCTGGTACCGAAGATATTTATAAAATTTATGCTGAAAGTTTTATTAACGATAATCACTTACAAATGATTATTAAAGAGGCGCAAGCTATTGTTAGTGCTTCATTTAAGATGGCCGGCTTGTAAGTTACTATTATTTAAGAGGCATCACTAAATCGAGTGATACCTCTCTATTTCTCCAAAAATTCCTCTATCTATGTTTTAACTCCACTGTAAAGAATATTGCTCATTTTTACTGACTTTCATGGCAATTCATTGTCTTTGTTTATTGAATGTCAGTTGACGTAAAGGTAAAGTTTAAATAAGTTATTACGGCGTATCTACTTCTCACTTAGGGGCAGGTATAAATTAGCTATACTAAAAAAAACAATTAATCCTAGCTATACATTTTCGCAGACGCTAACCATAATTATAGAGTGTGTTAGGGGAATAGAGAGAACATTATGAGTACAGAACTTTATGATGATGGACCAGTAGTGCATCAGCCTACTTTTATCGACGGTACCAGTGTTGAAATTCCTGAACTGAGAATTTTACGCCAAAACGGTACAACTTATCCCAAGGCTGATTTACCCGATATAGATCAAGTGTTAGCGACTAAAATTTATCAGACGCTTGCCTTTCATCGTGTATTAGATGAGCGTATGGTGGCATCACAGCGCCAAGGCCGTTTGAGCTTTTATATGACGGCTTTAGGTGAGGAAGCTACCAGTGTTGGTGGTGCTGCGGCATTAGAGCCACAAGATATGATAATGATGCAATATCGCGAGCAAGGTACGTTAATGTTTCGTGATTTTAGTATCGAAAACTTTATGAACCAAATGTTTAGTAATGCTGACGATTTAGGTAAAGGCCGACAAATGCCGATACATTACGGCTCTAAAGAACTGAACTGTATGACAGTATCTTCAACACTTGCTACACAAATCCCTCAAGCAGCAGGTTATGCTTACGGGCAAAAACTGCAAGGACTTGACGCGGTAACCCTTTGTTATTTTGGTGAAGGCGCGGCATCAGAAGGTGACTTCCATGCCGGTTTAAATATGGCAGCTGTTCAAGAAGCTCCAGTCATCTTTTTCTGTCGAAACAATGGTTATGCTATTTCTACACCTTCAGACGAGCAATTTAAAGGTAACGGTATTGCCTCTCGTGGTGTCGGTTATGGCATGAAAACTATTCGTATTGATGGCAATGACATTCTTGCAGTACTTAAAGCCACACAAGTTGCGCGTGCTTATGCGATAAAAGAAAGTAAACCTGTGTTAATTGAAGCGATGTCTTACCGTCTTGGTGGGCATTCTACTTCTGATGATCCGTCGGGTTATCGTACTAAGGAAGAAGAAGCGAAATGGCAGAGCCATGATCCGGTTATACGTATGAAAAACTGGATGCTTCAACAAAATTGGTGGGATGAAGTAAAAGAAACAGCCCTGTTCGAAAAGTATAGAGAAGAAGTCTTAGCCGCAGTAAAAGTAGCAGAGAAAATAGATAAACCCCATATAGATACCATGATAACCGATGTTTATGATGTACCAACCGCGCAGTTAAAAGCGCAGTTAGATGAAGTTAAAGCACACGTCAATAAATATCCAGAAGCTTACCCATTTACCGCAGGGAAATTTTAATCATGGCGCAAATTAATTTATTACAGGCTATTAATAGCGCACTTGATATTGCCATGACTGAAAATGAGCGCACGGTATGTTTTGGTGAAGATGTTGGTCAATTTGGTGGTGTATTTCGTGCGACCAGTGGTCTACAAGAAAAATATGGTAAAGCGCGTTGTTTTAATAGCCCGCTAGTAGAGCAAGGCATTATTGGTTTTGCTAATGGTTTAGCTGCTCAAGGTACAGTTGCTATTGCTGAAATTCAATTTGCAGATTACATTTTTCCAGCCTTTGATCAAATCGTTAATGAAGCTGCTAAATTTCGTTACCGTACTGGTAATGAATTTAATGTGGGGAAATTGACTATACGTAGTCCATATGGTGGTGGTATTGCCGGTGGTTTGTATCATAGTCAATCACCAGAAGCGTATTTTGCCCATACACCTGGCTTAAAAGTTGTTATTCCACGTAATCCTTATCAAGCGAAAGGTTTATTACTTGCTTCTATTCGTGACGATAACCCAGTGATATTTTTTGAACCAAAGCGCTTATATCGTGCATCGGTTGGTGAAGTACCTGACGAAGATTACCAGTTACCATTAGGCAAGGCTGAAGTGGTACAAACTGGAACTGATATCACCTTACTCGCGTGGGGCGCACAAATGGAAATCATTGAAAAAGCTGCAAAAATAGCGAGTAACGATGGTATTTCATGCGAGATAGTCGATTTACGCACTATTTTACCTTGGGATATAGAAACAATAAGTAACTCGGTCATGAAAACAGGTCGTTTACTTATTAGTCAAGAAGCACCATTAACTGCTGGTTTTGCCAGTGAAATTGCTGCAACTATCCAAAGTGAGTGTTTCTTAAACCTTGAATCGCCAATTGCGCGAGTTTGTGGTTTAGATACGCCATACCCATTAGCATTAGAAAAAGAATATGTGAGTGATTACCTTAAAGTGTATGAAGCAATTAAAAAGACCGTTAACTTTTAGTGATAACCCCCTATTAGTAGGAAACACAACATGAGTATTGATTTTATATTACCTGATATTGGTGAAGGTATCGTCGAGTGTGAACTTGTCGAATGGTTAGTTAAAGAAGGTGAAGTTATCGTTGAAGATCAGCCTATTGCTGATGTAATGACTGATAAGGCATTAGTGCAAATTCCTTCTATGCATTCAGGCGTAGTCGAAAAGCTTTATTATAAACAAGGTGAAATCGCCAAAGTACATTCGCCACTTTTTTCTATGACCCCAGAAGGTGACAGCAGTACTAATGATACGGTTGTTGCTAAACCTGAAGTTAACGCACAAGCTGATAATGAAAATATAGCTGTTGAAGGGGTGTCAGTTGCGCCATCATCAGTAAAAGCTGAGTCTGTTTTCATCAACACTAAAACT
>CAJWZC010000004.1 GCA_913049915.1 uncultured Colwellia sp. | reverse complement strand
TATTTTACTATTTTACAAAAGAGTGCTTAACCAGCAAACTCTACAAGTAAAGTGTTGTGATCTGAGAAAAGTGATTAATAATTAAAAATGCTAGGTAAAACCTATTTCAGTTGTCACTAAAGCAGCGTGCTCCTTGGCTAAGGGTGTTTTTACAGGATTAAATAGTCATTAAGTTTGTTTTCTTAATACCACTAATCCTTTATTTACTCGATCACTTTTAATATTAAAATCATTATTTAATACCGCGATTAAGTCTTTAACATCAACAGTTTTAAACGACCTGTAATTTTTATCTTCTTCAAATCTTCATCGGCAATCTCGAATGTCACCGAGGTATAACGACTAACTTCCGCCATCGCTTCATCTAAGGCTTCATCATTAAAGACCAGATTACCTTGTCGCCAAGACAAATTTTTCTTAATCAATTTTTTGTTAATGACTGATACGGTATTAGCAATACCCAATGAGGCCATTTCATCTTTAGAAACAGCTAGAGAACTCGATGGTATGACGAGCGTAGTTTCATTAACTTCTTGCTTTTTATTGAGTTGACCAATAATAACTTTACCCTCAGTCATAATAAGCTCTATTTCACTTGCCTTTAATCGCACACTAAAAGCGGTGCCTACGTCTTGAATCACTTTGTGATTAGCAACAACGCTTAGCGGTCTAGATTTATCGTGGGCAACTTGGGGGCTAATTACTGAAGAATATCAGAACATATTAGATTTTCAACTGTGGGCCTTAGATAGTTATAAATGAATAGAGAAAAATAAGACACAGCTATGGCTTTCTTGTGCGCTAAACGGAAGTTATACCACCATTATTTATAACTTCCACTTAAACTCATTGCTGCCAAAGAGATTACATCACAGAGTTAAACTATTAACTCAATACAGCCCTTTTTACATGACTAATTTACTACAAATCCTTCAGACTTAATTCAACTTTCATTAATTCGTTTATAACATCAGGCATTTCGATTCGTGATATAGGATGACCATATGCCTCAATAACATCGGATATAGGTACCATCCCATCTGGTCCTAAAAAAGTAACTTTTGTGATCCCTACCGTTGTTGTTTTTCCATTTCTTTCAAATAGATGTTCAGTCCACACCCATTCTTCATCCCAATAAATTATTCTTGATTTTAAGGTGTATGTCTGAAGAAATTTAAGAGGATATTTATAACGTACAGTCGCTACCCTAGAAACTGGAACCCATTTATTTTTTATAAAACTTTTCAAAAGGCCACCTTGAAGAATAATGTTAATTCGACCAAGATCCATAATAGGTAGATATCTGTCACTGCTCATTCTCTTGATATCAACATCATTAAATAAAACACGAAATTCCAGCGTATTTTCATCTAAGATACCAATAGTTCGTTTGAACAAATGGATAAATAGTAAAAACAAAAAACGAAATCTTAAAACCATTGTTTTATCCGACAGTTAATTAGTAACATAATAATATATCACTCATGATTACTTAACTACTCTAAATAAATTTTAAATTGAAAGTTAGATTGATCAGGCGATACCTTAAATGGTTATAGCTATCGAGAGTATTAAGGGATTCAATTAGTATACATTAATAGTCATATAATTCTATGAATGACTATTTGGGTAGCTAAGTGGACTATTTATTAAAATAAATTCACGTCTAAATTAGGTCTACTTTGTGACAAAAAAAGGCGTAATTTGTACATCTAAGGTTATGTATATTTATTAGATAAACTCTATATTCTATTAGTTATCTTTATCATTATTTAGTAAATATCGCTTTTACAGAGTTTAACTATACTGGTCAGAATTTAAAAATAAACTGGAACCTACAATAGTTAGATAAAACCAAGCAGGACTTGCCTTTCACCTAATCCTGTATATACTACCAGTAACACTGTGTAAATTTACAGGCTAAAGCTATGATAGATTCGACTCCCGAATTGCGCCCGCTGACTAATCGACAGCAACAGATTTATGATTTAATCAAAGTAAAAATCCAAGATACCGGTATGCCACCTACGCGTGCTGAAATAGCTACATTTTTTGGTTTCAAATCAGCTAATGCTGCCGAAGAACACTTGAAAGCTTTAGCAAAAAAAGGCTACATTGAAATGCTTGCCGGTACTTCTCGTGGCATTCGTTTAGTTGAAGAGATGCTTGAAGCTGAAGGTTTACCCCTAATTGGTCGAGTGGCTGCAGGTGAGCCTATTTTGGCGCAAGAGCATATTGAAGAACATTATAAAATGGATGGTAATTTATTCCATCCAGCTGCCGATTATCTTTTGCGAGTCAATGGCGAAAGTATGAAAGATATTGGTATTTTAGATGGTGACTTACTTGCGGTACATCAAACGACTGAAGTTCAAAATGGTCAAGTAGTTGTTGCCCGAGTTGAAAATGATGTAACAGTAAAGCGCTTTAAACGTGAAGGAAACATTGTCTATCTACACGCAGAGAATGAAGATTTTTCTCCGATTAAAGTCGATTTAACTAATCAAGAATTTAATATTGAAGGTATTGCTGTTGGTATTATTCGAAGTGGTAGTTGGATGTAACCAATTTCGTAGTTGAATTATATGCTAGCTTTATTACGTAATTATTACCGACAAATTACATAATAAACCTGGCATTTTTGTTTCTCTCTTTATATTTTTTCCTGCTAAATTTCAACGAAATTTTCTGCTGTTTTTATATCCCCCGACTAAAAATCATCAAAAGCTGTACCTAGTAAAGCCCACATAGGTTTTAGAGCTAATACTCCATTGAATTAAATGACTTTTTTAAATCTTTTCAGTTATATAATGTTTGACCTAGATCAATTTTTAGCGTAATTCTATTAACAGTAACGCATACAAAACGAACATGAAAAGAATAAAAAGACGTCGATTCGCTAATCCTGTCACACTAGTTTACTAGTGCAATGCTTGATTATTATTCACGTCGGTAATTAACTTGATATCTAGATTAAGTAATATTGCTTAATGCACCATTTACATTACGCAATAATACCTAAACCAAGTTTTTAGTTAATTAAAATAATAATAATAATAACAGATATTCAGTTCAGTGAGTTATGAAGTACATTGCTGCAGATCTGTTCTCTATAATAATAAGAGGAGATGCCGTGTGGGGAAACATAAGCTAATTTGGCTGTTGTTGGTAAGCCTATTTACCAATTCAGCCTGGGCAGATATGCAGTTAAACCTGACTAAAGGGGTTACTGCTATTAGCAGAGAAGTATATGATTTACATATGCTAGTACTCTACATTTGTACTGCTATTGGTATAATAGTTTTTGGTGCTATGTTTTGGTCTATGGCTTTTCATAGAAAATCTAAAGGGGTCAAACCTGCTGATTTTCATGAAAGTACCAAGGTTGAAGTATTATGGACAGCTATACCTATTGTTATTTTAATAGCGATGGCAATTCCTGCAACACAAACATTGATTGCCATGGAAGACAATGAAAACTCTGATGTTACCATTCAAATAACGGGCTCTCAATGGAAGTGGCATTATAAATACTTTGATCAAGGTATCGAGTATTACTCTGTGCTTTCGACCCCACGCGAACAATACGAAAATCAATTAGAAACTAGCGCCATCAAAGGCGAGAACTATTTACTTGAAGTTGATAAACCCCTTGTTATTCCTACCAATAAGAAAGTTAGATTCTTAATAACCTCTGATGATGTTATTCATGCTTGGTGGGTACCTGCTTTTGCGGTTAAACAAGACGCTAACCCTGGTTTCATCAATGAAGCATGGACTAAAGTTGACGAACCTGGAGTCTACCGTGGTCAATGTGCTGAGTTATGCGGAAAAGATCATGGCTTTATGCCAATCGTTGTGGAAGTGAAATCTGAAGCAGACTATGCCATATGGCTTGATGAACAGCATCAAATAATTGCCCAAGCGGCAGAAGCTGAAAAAGCCTCATTAAATGCAGCTATTCCTATGGATGAATTAATGGCATTAGGTGAAACCACCTATGTTGCTTATTGTGCTGCATGCCACCAAGTTTCGGGGACTGGTTTACCACCGGCATTTCCTGCACTCAAAGGCAGTCTAATAGCAACAGAAGATGTCTCAGCTCATATTGACATTGTATTTCATGGTAAAACCGGCACAGGTATGCAAGGTTATGGTAAGCAATTAAGCATGAAACAAATTGCTGCCGTTGTTACTTACGAGCGAAATGCTTGGGATAATAATACCGGTGATGCAGTGCAAGCGTCCGATATAAAGTCTGCTGTTGACGCTAAGGCACAAGATGCAACAGCACCGGTAACCATTGACACTAACGTTGAAGAAACCATAAAAACAATAACTGAAGAAGCACCTGTCGAGGATTTAACTAAAGTGTACAGCCATGATGAATTAATGACTATGGGTGAAAAAGTTTATATAACCGCTTGTGCTGCTTGTCATCAACCGACAGGTATCGGCTTACCTCCGGTATTTCCTGCCCTTAAAGGTAGTATAATTGCAATGGGAGATGTTGCTATTCATATAGACATGGTGCTTCACGGTAGTAAGAAAAATGCTGCCATGGCTGCTTTTGGTAGTCAATTAACCAAAACCGAAATAGCCGCCGTTGTAACTTATGAGCGTAATGCTTGGGGAAATAATACCGGTGATTTAGTTCAACCTGCAGCTGTTGATGCTGCTAGTGCGAAGTAGGAGGATATAAAATGACTACAGACGTTATAGAACAAGATTCGCACGACGAACATCATGATGACTCACATGAACATGGGAAAATGAATGGCATAAAGCGCTGGCTTTATACCACTAACCATAAAGATATTGGTACTTTATATTTATGGTTTGCTTTTATTATGTTTTTAACAGGTGGCGCTTTAGCTATGGTGATCCGTGCTGAGTTATTTCAGCCTGGTCTACAATTAGTCGAACCTGACTTTTTTAACCAATTAACAACCGTGCACGGATTAGTAATGGTATTTGGCGCCATTATGCCAGCCTTTACTGGTTTTGCTAACTGGATGTTGCCTATGATGCTAGGTGCACCAGATATGGCATTACCTCGTATGAATAATTGGAGCTTTTGGATTCTTCCTTTTGCTTTTGCTATTTTATTGGGCTCTTTCTTTATGGAAAGTGGCGCGCCTAACTTTGGTTGGACATTCTACGCACCGTTATCCACGACTTACTCTAATGGTAGTACTGCATTCTTCGTTTTTGCTGTACATATCATGGGGATATCTTCAATCATGGGTGCAATTAACATTGTTGTGACCATCATGAATATGCGTGCTCCTGGTATGACATATATGAAGATGCCTTTGTTTGTTTGGACCTTTTTTATCACTGCTTATTTGTTGATAGCGGTAATGCCCGTGCTCGCAGGTGTAGTGACCATGTTACTGACCGATACCTATTTTGGTACCAGTTTCTTTGATGCTGCTGGTGGCGGTGATCCGGTACTGTTCCAACATCTTTTCTGGTTCTTTGGACACCCTGAAGTTTACATAATGATATTGCCCGCATTTGGTATTGTATCAACCATTATTCCAGCCTTTTCACGTAAGAGACTGTTTGGTTATAGCTCAATGGTCTATGCAACGTCATCGATTGCCTTACTGTCGTTCATCGTCTGGGCGCATCACATGTTCACTACCGGTATGCCACTATTTGGTGAGTTATTCTTTATGTATTGCACCATGTTAATTGCCGTACCAACTGGCGTTAAAGTCTTTAACTGGGTAGCTACTATGTGGCGTGGTTCGTTAACATTTGAAACACCTATGTTGTTTTCAATCGCCTTTGTTATTTTATTCACCATTGGTGGTTTCTCAGGCTTGATGTTAGCCATGACGCCTGTTGATTTTCAATATCATGATACCTACTTTGTTGTCGCCCATTTTCACTATGTATTAGTGACTGGTTCATTATTCTCTATCTATGCTGGTGCTTATTTCTGGTTACCAAAATGGACAGGTCACATGTATAACGACTCGTTGAGTAAATGGCATTTTTGGTGTTCATTAATCTCGGTAAACTTACTGTTTTTCCCGATGCATTTTTTAGGATTAGCCGGTATGCCACGAAGAATTCCAGATTATGCGCTACAGTTTGCTGACTTTAACAAGTGGGTCAGCATTGGTGGCTTTGCCTTTGGCTTATCGCAACTAATTTTCTTAGCGGTAGTAATAAAATGTATTCGTGGCGGCGAGAAAGCACCAGCCAAACCATGGGATGGTGCCATAGGTTTAGAGTGGACAGTAGCAAGTCCTGCGCCATACCACACCTTTAGTACACCGCCACCACAGCGAGATATTGATAATGCGGATCAACACGAGCACTAATTTATATGAGCACTAACGACGATAAAGCCAACATAAATAACGCTACTGATACAGGTATCAGTATTAGTAATAATAATAAAACGGTAAAAAAATTACTGCTTGTCGTTATTGCTATGTTTGGCTTTGGTTTTGCTCTGGTGCCTTTATACGATGTGTTTTGTGATATTACCGGCCTAAACGGTAAAACTAATAGTACTGCGGTGGCTTATACGGCAAGTAGTGTCGATGAGTCACGTACGGTTAGAGTGCAGTTTATTACCCGTAATGCTAAAGGTATTCCATGGAATTTTGAGCCAGTAGTTAATGAAATTGATGTTCACCCGGGTGAAATGAAATTAGTGTCGTTCTATGCAAAGAATAATGCTTCCCATGACATTATCGGGCAAGCCGTACCATCAGTATCACCAGGTTTAGCAGCAAATTATTTTCATAAAATTGAATGTTTTTGTTTTACTCAACAACCGCTAGCCGCGGGAACTGAGGTAGAGATGAGTTTGCAGTTTTATGTCGATTTAGAACTGCCAGCAGATATAAAAACGTTAACTTTATCTTATACCTTGTATGACATAACCGAGAAGTCGTCATAAGGTCTACACGAAAAAAGGGATAGAAAATGACTAACAAAGAATACGAAAGTTATTATGTACCTAGTCAGAGCCACTGGCCAATTGTCGGTGCAGTAGCACTATTTATGATCGCCTTTGGTGCGGCTAACTATGTTACTGATTTATCAAAAGAGCAAAGTGGTTATGGTGGATATTTACTACTGGCGGGAATAGCACTTGTTGTTTATATGCTAGTAGGTTGGTTTAGTGATGTTATTAAAGAGTCCTTATCTGGTAAATACTCACATCAGATGGATAATTCATTCCGACAAGGTATGAGTTGGTTTATCTTTTCTGAAGTGATGTTTTTCGCCGCATTTTTTGGTGCTTTACTGTATTTACGGGTATTTTCTGTACCTTGGTTAGGTGGTGCAGGTAATAACGTTTCTACTGGTGCGGTACTTTGGCCTGACTTTGTTGCCCAATGGCCTTTATTAACAACACCTGATGGCACTACCACCACATCAATGGGTTGGTTCGGCTTACCCTTAATTAATACCGTTTTATTATTAACGTCTTCAATTACTGCCCACTTTGCGCATAGTGCCTTAATTAAAAACGATCGTAAGCCGCTAAAAATATGGTTGGGTATAACCATAATACTTGGCGTATCGTTTATGTGCCTTCAAGTATTAGAATACGCGCACGGCTACTCTGAAGAAATGCGTCTATTTTTAGATAGTGGAGTCTATGGTAATACCTTTTATTTATTGACTGGCTTTCACGGTATGCACGTTACTTTGGGTTGTATTATGTTAATTGTAATGTGGTTTAGAATATTAAAAGGCCATTTCACCCCAGAGAATCACTTTGCTTTTCAAGCGGCAAATTGGTATTGGCATTTTGTCGATGTGGTTTGGGTAATGCTTTTTGTTTTTGTCTATATTTTATAAGGTCTGATTTTTTGCAGTATGCTGATTTTACAACAAAAACATTAGCTAAATCATTAGTAAGAAATGCCCTTTGGTTAGGGCTAACGCTTATTGTTTTTATTGGTTTAGTTAAATTATCGTTCTGGCAATATAACCGTGGCTTCGAGAAAGAGCAGCGCACTACCCGAATTACTCAGCTTAATGAGGAATCGCCGCTAACCCTAAGTGAAGTAGTCAAACTTTCTAAGGAAAAGCAGTTTACCAGTAAGGAAAGTATTAACGATTTTCCTGTCACCATAAACGGTCTGTTTAATGGTAATTATATATTCCTACTCGATAATCAAGTCGAGAAGAGTTCTCTAGGCTATCGAGTATTACAAGTAGTAGAAACGCCAACTTATGCTGTATTAGTCAATTTAGGTTGGGTACAGGGTTCAATTGATCGCAGTATACTTCCTGATGTTACGGCCTTAAATGATCAGTATATTTTTCAAGGCCGTGTACGTATTATTGAGCAAGGAATAATGCTGCAAGCACAAGATTTTACTCAGCCAAGTTGGCCATTACGAGTACAACAAATTGAATTAGATAAATTTTCTACCTTAATATCTCCAATAATAAATAAGCCACTACTACCATTTGTTATCTATGTAGATCCAAAAGATCCCCTTGGTTATATAAAAAACTGGCACCCTATGGTGATGCCATCCGAAAAACATTTTGGTTATTCGTTTCAATGGGCAGCTTTAGCCCTCGCTTGGTTGATATTAATGATTAGCTTACGGGTTAAAACACAAAAACCTATCAGCGATACTTCTAAAAATTCATCTGATGCTCTGCATAAGACGTAAACTAAAAACATTCACAACACTCTAAGTAATAATAAAAAGAAAAATAAGGCGGTAATGTATGGCTACTTCAATAAACCCAAAGGACTCAACTGATGACAATACCGTTACTTTGATAAGTAACAGTACTAGTAACTCTGACCATACCTCCAACCAAACATCCAAACATAGGAATCGTCGCAGTTTACTCTTACTGCTTTTAGTCTTTATATTACCGATATTAGTAGCTAAATTAGCCTTAGAAAATCAGTGGCTCGACCTAGGTGTAACCAATCAAGGGAAGTTATTAGACCAGCCATTAACACTAAGTCAGTTAGGTATTAATGAGTCAGAGTATGATAAACAATGGCTTATTATTTATCGACTACCGAACGTATGTCCTGAAATATGTTTACACAGTATTGAAGCGGTTCATAACAGTTATGTCGCGCTAGGAAAAGATATGCCGAGGGTTTCGCCGGTATTGCTAAATAAAAATATTTTTTCTGTCCAACAAAGCAAACAACTTGCCAAGAGCCAGTGGCAAATACTCACCTTAACATCCCAAATGAATAATTTACTGCTCGAACCACAAGTACTGATCGCCGATCCCTTAGGTAATATTATTTTAAGACATCAGCTCCCCGAAAAAATAGAACAACAAGCAGCTTTTGGTAAAGCTATTATCGCCGATATGAAAAAACTTTTAAAATATTCTAAGGTTGGCTAACTAAATGACAGAACATAATAAAAATACAAAAACACTGCGTCGCTTAGTACTAACTAGTTTGTTGTTAGCTATTGTTGTTATTGGCTTAGGTGCTTATGCACGCTTAACTCATGCTGGTTTAGGTTGTCCTGACTGGCCGACATGTTATGGCTTGATTGATGTACCTGAATCTAGTATCCAAATTGCAGCAGCAGAAAAAGCATTTCCACAAAGGCCAGTTGAACCAGCTAAAGCATGGAATGAGATGATTCACCGCTATTTTGCTGGCAGCCTTGGACTACTTATTGCTGCTATCGCATTCTTTTCGATTAAATTACGTTTCACAAATAGCTCAAAAGTTAAGTATCCGCTCGTACTACCAATCTTTATTTTATGCGTTGTTATTTTTCAAGCTGCGCTAGGCATGTGGACGGTAACGTTGAAACTAATGCCCATTATAGTAATGGCACATTTACTTGGCGGTTTTACTACGCTTTGTTTACTCTTCTTATTATATCTGCGTATTAATGCGAAAGGTATAAATGCCCAGGGCGCGAATTTAGTTAATGGACAACTTAAAAAATACAGTAGTTATGCACTTGTAGGTATTATAATTTTAACAGCACAAATTGCCCTTGGTGGTTGGACGTCCTCAAATTATGCTGCATTAAGTTGTGTTGAGTTGCCTATTTGTCAAGGAGATTGGTTATCCAATTTAACTTTTAAACAGTCTTTTGATTTAATCCCTCCAGCTAAAGAAAGTTATGAGTTTGGCCACCTTGCTCATAATGAACGAGTGACTATCCATGTTAGTCATCGCTTAGGCGCTATTATAACGGGTGTATTTCTCGCTTGGTTAGCTATCGTAGTTTTTATCAAGGCAAGAACTCATTCTATAAAGAGTACCGCCATTACTTTACTGGGTTTATTAATCATTCAAATTAGTTTGGGGGTTAGTAATATTTGGTTTTCGTTACCAATTACAGTGGCTGTTGCACACAATGTAGTTGCCGTATGTTTAATGCTGAGTTTGATCACCTTAACGTATAAGTTAAGACAAAATTCTGAGGAGTATCTCTATGAGTAAAGTTATTATTAAAACAATTACACCTATGCAATCGGTGAATAATACTGGTAATCCCTCCCTTTCTATCAGTAATTTTTTTATCAATTGGCGAGCTTATTACGATATCACAAAACCTAAAGTTGTCGCTTTACTGGTACTAACCGCATTAGTGGGTATGAGTTTGTCTGTTCCTGGTGGTTTACCATGGCAATTGCTCTTACCTGCAATGCTAGGTATTGCTTTGTTATCGTCCGCAGCTGCAGCTATTAATCACATTGTTGATGAAAAAATTGATACCGTTATGGGTAGAACTCATAATCGACCTTTACCCGAAGGCAGAATTAGCGTCACTAGTGCTATTGTATTTGCTACGAGCATAGCCTTATTAGGTTTTATTATTCTTTATGCCCTAGTCAATCCTCTAACTGCATTTTTGACATTAGCGGGTTTAGTTGGTTATAGCTTTGTTTATACCATGTATTTAAAACGTGCTACCCCGCAAAACATCACTATTGGTGGTTTAGCTGGTGCTATTCCTCCTTTATTGGGTTGGACAGCAATGACTAATGAAGTAGCACCTAACGCCTTGTTATTAGTCTTAATTATTTTTACTTGGACACCACCACACTTTTGGGCATTAGCTATTCACCGTAAAGATGATTATGCCAAAGTTAATATTCCGATGTTGCCAGTAACCCATGGCGTGAGTTTTACTAAAACACAGATATTGTTATATACCGTATTACTCTTTATTGTGTGCTTATTACCTTATTTAGTTGGTATGAGTAATTGGTTGTACTTAATCGGTGCTTGTATCTTAAACTTGATATTTTTTGGCTATGCTTGGCAGCTCAAATTTCATGCTAAAGAAGAGACTGCAATGGCAACATTTAAATTCTCCATCATACATTTAATGTTGCTTTTCATCATCTTGCTACTCGACCATTATTGGCTACCAATGGCTTAATTGTCAAAAAATTTCGTACTGCTTTGTCACCAATAACTTGATGACAAAGGTTTAATACTATAACTCAGCAATTATCGTAGTAAAAATAGGGTTTCGATGAATAAGTTTATCTATGGCATTATTGCCTTAATATCAATCAGTTCTGGCGCAGTTGGCTTCTATCTTATTACGCAAACAAAGCAACTACTCCCACCTGAATATGCTCTGTATTATAAACAGGCTAGGTCAATATCAGCTTTTACCTTAACTGATGAGTTAGGGCAGCCTTTTAATAATACGCAGTTATTAGACAAATGGTCACTGGTGTTTTTTGGTTATACCTCTTGTCCCGATGTCTGCCCAACGACTCTGCAAAATCTCAACTTTATATATGAAGACTTAATTACCATTGCCGGTAATAGCCAAGTGCTATTAGTTTCTGTTGATCCTAAAAGAGATACGACTGAAAAGCTTGAACAATACATTGGATATTTTAATCCTAATTTTAAAGCTCTGCGTGCAGAACACGATATACTTTTTCCGTTTTCACGGAGTTTAGGCTTGATGTATGCCATCACTAGTAAAGAGGCAAGTAAAGACGAAGTTGATGTACCTGTAGGAGATGAAAGCTATTGGGTTGATCACAGCGCGTCATTAGTATTAATAAATCCTACAGGAAAAATTTCAGCAATTTTTAGACCTGAGCAAGCAGTAGGTGAAGTACCTACTATTGATAATGATAAGTTATTAAGCGACTATCAAAAAATAGTCGCTCTCTATCAATAATCTATAGGATATTAGTGATCTAGGGTAAACACTTACCCTTTTATAAATGATACCAGCTACCATCAGAATTTAAGATAAACCATGGTTTAGAATACCAATAGTAGCGACCTGGTTTACTAATACTTGCAGCGGTACAGTTTGCACGAACTCGGCCAACAGGGAGATCTTTGCTAAAGTTAATGCTAAAACTTTTATCATCATGCCAGATGATTTTTTGCTTACCTAAGTCCGAAATATAACAATTTAGCGCAGATTTATAAAAGTCGTCACTTTCAATGTTAAAAGTAATATTTTTAGCTTCTTTGTGTTTAAAGATTGTTTTAGCTTGCCCATCTTTCAAACTAATATTAAATGCCAGCGAGTTTAATTTATCACGTAAGCCAGAAATTTTGTCATAAGGTTTTGAGGCGGGAAAACGTGGAACGCTAGTTAAGTCTGTTGATAAATCAATAGCACCTGATTGCTGAGAAAATGCGACGAAATCATTCTTTTTAGCCCATTCTTGCACAGCTACATTATACTCGCCATAAGGATAAGCATAATATCGCCAACTTTGGCCGGTATTTTCCTTAATAATAGCTTCAGCTTTTAATAATGATTCCGTTTGTTTAATCAGCCATTGTGTTTGCGTTAGCCCATCAGTAATACGGACCATTGAATTATGTTCATAACCATGATTCGCAATAATGACCCCCTCATCTGAAAGCGCTTTAAGTTGTATCCATGACAAATAATGTGAAGCATCATTATTTATATTACGATTAATAATGCCTGGATTAACATAAATGGTATACGGAAAAGCAAACTTATCTAAAATGGGTTTTGCTTGTGTTAATACATCGGTATAAGCATCATCAAACGTAATAGCGACACTTTTTTCAGATAAAGGTTGCTGGTTTTTAATGCCTTCAATTAAATCAGATAGAGGCACCACCTTAAAATTGTTATCTTTCAGATATTGTAAATGTACTTCAAATTGCTTTGGAGAAATACTGGTACTTGCTGGAGTGCTATCGCTAACGTGATGGTATTGTAGAATTACGGCTGCATTACTGCAGAGTGAAACGCTCAATAGTAATGAAACTGAAAATAGTATCTGTAACATATTTTTCATGGTATTTACCCTTAAAAATCAGAGCAGATAAAATAACGTCTTTTACTTTAAACCACTAGAACTTTAGTATATTTTTTTGCTCGAACTAGTCGTTTTGAGCAAGATAACTTTACTACTGTTCGATCTGATGACTATAGAGTAAATATTTAATTATTTCGTTTATTATCAGCTTGATTTAGCTATGATTGACGATATTTTTTGTCATAATCACTTGGATATATATACTACAGGAAGATGTGAGCAAGAATTTTTATCGGTATAAGATAATGAGCTTGAATAAATAAAGTAAAAGAATATTAACATACTCATATTTATCAAGCTTGATACCAGTCAACTACTCATCACTTACATGGGTGTGTGATAAAATACTACTTAGTGTTACTTCTCATTAAATATTCAATAACTGTAGCGAATAAAAGACCACAAGATAAACCTGCAACATTGGCAGCCATATCAAGCCACTCGCCATATCGATTAACGTAGGGTTGAATTATCTCAATTGCGCCACTAAAACTAGCAAAACCTAATGCTATCCATAACCAATGTTTTGGTTTTTGTAATGCTAATGGCAACATTAATATGCCATAAGAAATGAAATGATGAGTTTTATCACTACCTGGAACTTGAGGTAAGTGTTCCGCAGGCCATAAAGATAAGGTTGCGATAGCGGTAAGTAAAAAAACAGTAATGATAAACCAATATTTTTTTATTAAAGTGATGATAAGTTTCATTTAGTAGGTCTTTTTTTAGCAGGTCGAGTGCGATAAAGAATATTTAACCAACGATTGGCAAAGATACCTAAATAGCCCCATGCTGATAATAAGCAAGCCAGTACTAGTGTTATAATACCAATAATTTGCCAAAGATGATGATAAAAATATCCCAAAGTAACAAAGATCAAGCCAATAACAAAAAGGCCAAGTCCACGTAAGAACAGTGTTAAACTGTATTGTGGATTTTGGCCTATTTTCTCTAATAATTTAATCATGTGAAGTTAATCATATTAACTGGTTGTATACACTAGATTTTAGTAATACGAATGATCACCGCGCTCATGCTCTGTAGCATCTTTAACGCCTTTAATTTCGCCAGCCATTAAGTCAATCAATTGCTTTTCAATGCCATCCTTTACCGTTACATCAATTTGTGCACAACCGTTACAGCCACCGCCAAATTGTAATACAGCATAACCATCTTCAGTTATTTCAACTAAAGTACATTCACCGCCATGCCCTGCTAACTGAGGGTTGACTTCAGCTTGTAAGAAGTAATGCACACGTTCAAATAATGGTGCGTCATCAGCTACTTTACGTAATTTAGCGTTAGGGGCTTTCAACGTAAGCTGTGAGCCCATTTGATCGGTAGTAAAATCAATTTCAGCTTCTTCTAAAAAGCCTTTACTATCAGCATCAATCATCGCTGAAAAGCCTTCAAAAGGTAGAGTTATATCATCTGCTTCAACCGCGTCAGGTGGGCAGTATGAAACGCCACATTCAGCTTTCGCGGTGCCAGGGTTTACAACAAAAACACGGATATGGGTACCTTCAGCTTGTTGCGAAAGTAATTTGATAAAATGCTTTTGTGCATTTTCTGAAATAGTGATCATTGTTTTAGCTCTCTCTGCTCTTGGATACTTTTATCACTCTAAAATCACTTTAACATTTATTTAAAGTCACTTTAGAGTATTCAGTTGAAAATACCTGACTATTTTACTCAAGTATAACTATTTTACGCTGCTATTTGCTTATGTGCTAATGATTTTTACGCTTTTGTTTGATACCTTAGACGAGTCGATAAACGAGGCCATCTAGATGTTACTTATACGAATTATAATTTTATCAATTACTCTGCTCTACTCCACCAAACTTATTGCTATGCCGGTACAAGATTACTTACCTAAAGGTAGTCAATTTAATAGCGAAATACCTTTACCTAGTAAGAGCTTAGGTTTTGAAATAGGCCAACGTCATGTCAGACATGATCAACTAAAAAGCTATTTTTATCAGCTAGCCAAAGATTCTAAACGTGTCAGTATTACCTCAATGGGGAAAACAGCTCAACAGCGAGAGCAGCTCCTAGTGACTATTTCTAGTGCTAAAAACTTAGCAAATTTGTCGAGTATCCTTAATGACCGAGACATTCTTTCTCAAAAGGCAAGTAAGAAGAAAGACCAGCTTAACAAACAAAAGGCTGACAAAGCTCCCTTAGTTATTTGGTTAGGTTATAGCGTACATGGCGATGAAATAAGTGGCGCTAATGCGGCCATGATAGTTGCCTATTATTTAGCCGCTAATACTGATGAAAAAATGGCTGAACTCCTTGCCAATACAGTGATCGTATTAGAGCCTAGCATTAACCCTGACGGCATGGACAGATTTGTAAATTGGGTTAGCACTTACCGTAATTCTACTGACAATAGCGATGCTAATCACATAGAACATCACCAAGACTGGGTTACTGGTCGTACCAATCATTTTTGGTTTGATTTAAACCGCGATTGGTTATTACTTTCTCAACAAGAAAGCCAACATAGATTAGAGTACTTTCATCAATACCAACCCCATGTTGTTGGTGATTTTCATGAAATGGGTCATAACAGCAGTTACTTTTTTCAACCCGGTATTCAAAGTCGTACTCACCCCCTAACGCCTAAAAGAAATATAGAATTAACCACTACCTTGGCTAACTTTCATGCGGCGGCATTAGATAAGCAAAAACGTCTTTATTATAGTGAAGAGAATTTCGATGACTTTTACTACGGTAAAGGCTCTACCTACCCAGATATTAATGGCAGCATTGGCATTTTGTTTGAACAAGCTAGTGCCAGAGGCATGCAGCAAGAAACAATCAATGGCCTACTGACTTTAGAATTTAGTATACAAAATCATGTCACTACATCGCTTTCTACTATAAATGGTGCTTGGAAAAATAAAGAGCAATTAAAGCAATATCGTAGTGATTTTTATCAGCAAAGCGATAAATTAGCAAAAAAACAAGGTTTCTCTGGTTATTTGTTACATGAAAGTAACGATAACTTCCGCCTCAATGCTTTGTTGTCAAAACTTACACAACATAAAATAAATGTTTATCCACTGAATGCTGACTTTGAATTTAATGATAAAAAATATCTAAAGAATAACAGCTATTATGTGCCTCTTGCACAACCTCAATTTCGACTAATTCAAGCTTTGTTTAATCAACAAACTGATTTTGAAGATAATACTTTTTATGATGTTTCTGGTTGGACAATGCCGTTGGCAATGAATATTGAATCTATCGAAATCAAACGTACTCGCGGCCTTAAACTTGCCAATCTAGCATGGAGCAAACCAGTAGAGTTCTCGCAAAATAATAAAAGTAATTCTACTTACGGCTATATTTTTGAATGGCATCATTTTTTAGCACCGAAATTACTTAATAACCTGCTAGCGAATAAGATCAAAGCACGTGTGGCAACTAAGACTTTTACCAGTGTAATTAATGGTAAAAGCAAACACTTTAAAGTAGGCAGTATAGTAATCCCTGCGGGTATTCAACAAAATCCAGATTGGCAAGCAACTATAATTGCTGCCAGTAATAGCACAGGTATTACGTTAGATAGTATAAGTACCGGTTTAACAATAAAAGGCGTAGATATTGGTAGCAGTTCATTAAAGCCAATTAGTCAGGCTAAGACACTCTTAGTAGGTGGCTCCGGTATTTCTCAGTATGAATCAGGTGAAGTACGATTTTACCTTGATAAAATCTTAAATATTCCACTCTCTATTATTGATCATGCTCAGTTAATAAAAGTTGATTTATCAAGTTATACCCATATCATCCTTGTAGATGGTAATTATCAGCATATTAATGAGCGAACGGCAAAGCAATTGAAAAAATGGGTTGAACAAGGTGGTGTCATTATCGGCCAAAAACGTGCGGCTCAGTGGTTAGCAAAGCAAGAAATATTACAAGCTCGATTTGTTAGTAAAGAACAGATAAATGAGTTGTTTGATAATGAGGATCTCAGCTATCAGGATAAAGTAGGTCTCGCTAGCCGAAAACGTATTGCTGGCGCAATTTTTCAAGTAGAGCTTGATATTAGTCATCCACTCGCTTATGGCTATCAACAAGCATTATTACCCGTGTTTCGTAATAGTAATTTAATCATGGAACATCCTAAGCAACCGTTTGTTACATTAGCGCAATATACGCCAGCACCTTTACTTAGTGGCTATACTGACAAAAATTTAGTTAATCGATTAGCACATAATGCCGCAATTATTGCTCATAATGTAGGTAAAGGCCGAGTAATAGCAACAACAGAAGTACTCGCATTTAGAGGTTACTGGCATGGTAGTGCAAAGTTACTGGCGAATAGTTTATTTTTCAGTAAGGTATTTTCTGCGCCATATAAATAAATCTATTAAGGATTAACCCACTACGACGCTACTCTTCTTTGCCTTAGGTAAAGTTAAGCAAACCGCTACTAAGGTAACAGTTTCAACACCTGCTTGTTTTAATAGTTTGCTTATTTCACTGGCTGTAGTGCCCGTAGTGACAACATCATCAATAATCAGTACATGCTTGATATGGCTTGCTAACTTTCTTTGCAAAGAAAAGGCATCCGCTAAATTTTTTCGCCGTTGATTACCTGTTTTTCCCATCTGACTATCATTGTTTTTTACTCTCATCACTACATTAGCATCATAGGTTAGTGCCAATTGTTCGGCAAAAGACTTTGCTATGAGGTGCGCTTGGTTATAACCTCGAATCTGCCACTTCTTCACGTGTAAAGGCACGGATATCACTAAATCAATAGGTCGTATTTCCATCGCTATTACTGCTTTGTGCATTACCATTTTTTGCCATTGAGCACAGAGCAAGGCACTAAATAAATTAGCTAACTCGAAACGACCTAAATATTTTATTTGACCTAACCATTTATTAAATGGGTAAATATAAGGCGATAAAGCAAACAGTTGGTCAAAGTGAATATGAGGTAAGATCCGATGAATCGCTGGCCAACTTAATAAATTACCCGCGATTAGGTTCTGATTAAAATAAGGTAAGTCGTTTATGCAATATTGGCAAAGTAATGCCTGTGGTAGAGAATAATCAAGTAAGACGCTATTACCTACGTTTTCACCGCATAAGTCACAACAACTAATACTTGTGCAATACCTCTTAAACTTTCTTAACGCTAGCTTCCATGCCATTTGCTTACCTTTTGCTATCGTTCAATATGATATAAACTAATACCATAATATTTATAGTGTAGTTATAAGCATGGCAAAAAGCTTAACATTTTCCACATTTTCTCCTAATAACATTCTTAATAAAACAGTACTTCCTATTGTTATGCTTCATGGTTGGGGCTTAAATTCAGGTGTTTGGCAACCACTATTAGCATTATTCAATGAGAATAAAGAGAATAACTATCAAATAATAACTATTGATCTACCAGGTTTTGGTATCAATAGTGCTGTTGATATATCCCCTTACTCTTTAGCCAATATTTGCCATCATATCGAGCAAGTAATTGATCAACCTGCTATTTATCTTGGCTGGTCATTAGGTGGTCTAATAGCAACAGAAATGTCGCTCAAGTACCCTGAAAAGGTATTAGCATTAATTACGGTTGCCAGTAGTCCATATTTTATCGAACAAACCTTAGATAATTGGCCCGGTATAAAAGAAAATGTTCTAGAGAGCTTTCATAGCCAATTGGCCAAGGATACCGCCAAAACAATTAGTGGTTTCTTAAAGATTCAAGCGATGGGTAGCCCTCATATAAGACAAGATTTAAAACTGATCACCGAGTTAGTTATGGCACAACCGCTACCTAGCCAAAAAACGTTATCAGATTCACTAGCATTATTAAGTCAGTGTGATCTACGTCTAAATTTATCAACGATCAAAAAACCGTTTTTACGTTTGTACGGACATAACGATAGCTTAGTGCCTAAAACAGTGATTGAACAAATTACTTATTTAGTCCCTAGCAGTGACTTACACTTATTCAGTAATGCTTCTCATGCGCCATTTATTTCTCATCTTGATGACTTTTATCAAGTGTTATTAACTTGGCTAGAATCACGTTTTAGCTAATATCAAAGACCGGATAGAGGTAATAACAGCTTTACTTTTTTGTACTTTTGACTAATAATTAACCACTAGTCTTTATTCACCGCAAAGGAATACCTGTGGAAATATCATCAGCACTAAATTCAGGCTTACAGGGCCTACAAAATGCGAGAGATACTGCTGATCAAGCTGCCGCTGACATTGTCGCCAGTACTAATTTGAGTAATGAGACACAAAAAAATTCAGCCAGTGATGGTGAAATAAACACAGAGGTAAGTAAGCCAAGCAGTAATTTAGAAGTACCTGATTTAAACCAAGCAATTGTGACCTTGAAGGTAGCTGAATATCAAGCAAAAGCATCAACAGAAGTGATTAAAAGTGCTGATGATGCTCTTGGTACCCTACTAGATGTGACCGCTTAACAATTAGTGTTTTAATTATTGGTAAATAATTTTATTTATGAATATCACCCCGCATACAGCAAGTTTATCCTTAGCTACAGTGATCAATCCACCTACGGAAGGCTTACGTCGTGAAAATCATCAACGAGAAATTATCACTCAAGTTACCGCAGCCAATCCATCAGCAGCTGAGAAAGGTGTCGCTTCAGACAAAGAGCGTGCTCGTACACCTGCTCAAGTTAACGAACAAGTAGATTTTGCTAACTTAAGAAAACAAGCGGAAAATGATGCAAGCTCTATTACGGAGCAGGGCGATCAACAAAATAGACAAAGTAAACAAGAGCAACAAGAAAAGACTGACAGTAGTACTTCGGAAAATGATAACGCTGACGAAGAAAGTAAGCAAGTAATCGCCGATGAAAGAGTTATCAGTCAATTACAACAAAGAGATAAAGAAGTAAGAGCACACGAATTAGCCCACGCTACAGCAGGAGGTGCTGTAACAGGATCCCCTTCATATACCTTTACAACAGGACCTGATGGAAAAAAATATGCTGTGGGGGGAGAAGTAGCTGTTGACTTAAGCAGCGTGTCTGGTGGTCCTAAAGCAACGATAGTTAAGATGCAAAGAGTACATGCTGCGGCATTAGCACCAGCAAACCCATCGGCACAAGATTCTCGAGTTGCAGCAAGTGCGATACAAAAAATTCTTACTGCACAATCTGAGCTATTAGCACTAACAAATGATGAACCAGCTCAATCAATCCCCGCTAACAACTTAAATATAAATATTCGTTCCACTTTTAATGATAATAAAGACCATGATGGTAGTAATGATTTTGATACATTAATCAATCAAACATTATCCGCACAAAAAGCAATTACTTCTAGCACATCAAATGAACAGTCAGCCTCTAATCACGATACCAATAGCCAGCAATCTAATGATGTATTACAGCGAGCAAATCGTATTGAAAATTTTTATTTCAAGATAAGTCAAGGTTATGAAAAACCCAATAACTTCCAATTCGAATTAATCGCTTAACTTTACCTAAGCTGTTTCACTCTTTTTTTGATACTTTTGCTGATACACATCGCGGGCTTGATTAAGTTCACTCATAGCTTGTATTTTAGTATAGGGGCGTAATATGACTAATATTTTAAGTACACCTTGGTAAAAAACTGAGTCATTGACTTCATTAACGATAGTTTGCGTTTGATGAAAGCTGACCCAAAAGGTATTAATGAGACGTAAAATACTAACAATATCAGCCAATTCATCATCATTAAAGTCAATAAAGTCAGATGACCTTAATGAAATCAACAGTTGACTAACTCGCTCTGAAATGGATTGCTGAACTTCGACATATTTTTCCCGTAATACCGGATTTTTATCTAATAATACAGGTAGGTTGCTATAAAAAAAACGAAATTTCATTGTCGTTTGAAAAACAGAATCCATATATAAAACAAGTGAATCTAGTGGCTTTAAGTCTGCAGAGACCTTTGGTAAGGTCTCTAATAACAAACTACGTGCATACTCTTCGTAAATAGATAAAATAATGTCTTCTTTATTACGGAAATGATAATAGAGATTACCAGGGCTAATGGCTAAGTGAGCAGCGATATGGTTGGTGGTAACATTACGCTCTCCTTGCTCATTAAATAATTCAATACTGGCTTGGATTATTTTATCACGGGTTTTCATGTAACTACTTCTTATTTTATTTGATTTAAACTAGCTCAATAATACTATCAAAATTCAGTAGATATAAAGTGTTTTGAGTAAATACTTTAAGGTTTTTTACTTTTCTTTATGATTACTTATTCATTTTTGTTGATTATCCATGACTTAACAGTAATATTTAAAGTATAAATACTTGTCACTAACTTAGTTATCCCATTACAATAACAGTTAACGATTAACAAAAAATATAATAAAGCATGATAATAAAAGCGATATACCCTGGCACTTTTGATCCAGTTACCAATGGTCATAGCGACTTAATTGTTCGTGCCAGTAAACTATTTAGTGAAGTAATTATTGGTGTTGCTGCAAGCCCAAGTAAACAGCCTCGCTTTGATTTAGAGCACCGTGTTGCCATGATTCAGCAAGTAACTCAACATTTAACTAATGTAACTGTAGTTGGCTTTAGTGGCCTATTAGTTGACTTTGCCAAGCAATATCAAGCTAAAGTACTTATTCGTGGTTTAAGAGCGGTTTCTGATTTCGAATATGAATTTCAACTAGCCAACATGAATCGTCGCTTATCGCCAGATCTTGAAAGCGTATTTCTCACACCAGCTGAAGAAAATTCATTTATTTCATCAACATTAGTTAAAGAAGTAGCACTTCATCAAGGCGACGTTAGCCAATTTGTTCATCCTGTAGTAAAAGCGGCACTCGAAAAAAGTAAAGATTAATTTTGTTGACAGCTAGAGCAAAAAACAGAACTACGGTTAGAGTGTCTAATTTCAAGCAATGTGGTCTGACAAGTCATACAATCTTGCCCATACCATCAGTGATTGAGTAAAATAGCCTGACCTGCCGTCCGCTTGAGTGTAGTGCCACCTTGAGTAATAGCAGCACTCAGTACTTTTTTTATAATATGAGTTAAACGATTCATCCGTTGCTCATCAATATTTCCAGCTTGCGAAGTCGGTAAAATACCTGCTTGAAAAAGCGCTTCATTAGTATAGATATTACCTACGCCCACCACCACATGATTATTCATTAGAAAGGTCTTGATAGGTACTTTTCTATCTTTAGCCTTACCAAACAAATAACCTTCAGAAAATCATCACTCAATAGCTCTTGACCTAATTTACTTAACAAGCCGAGTTCATCTTCATCATTTGCTAACCATAAAACTACTCCAAAGCGCCTAGGCTAATTCAATCGTAAGTTTTTTCTATGTTGAAAAACTAAATCAAAGTGATCATGTTTTACGATTGGTGTATCTTGCTCAATTATCCTAACTGTACCAGATATGCCTAAATGCATTAGTATAGTGTCAGTTGAAAAGCGTGGTAATAAGTACTTTGCACGTCGTTCAACGTTGAGGACAGATAAGCCAACTACAGAGCATATTTCATCCGGGATAGGCCAACGGCAATCATCCATTACGAATAATCACCTTATTGACGCGCTGAGCAAGGATATGAGGACTTATACCTAAGCGGCACACTTCGGTTTATATATGACGCTGAATTTTGTACCTAATGAGTATGACGGGTAGTTAATTCACTAATTTAAAAGAACTTATAAAATAAAAAACTATTAAATTCAGATACGATTTACAGGTACGTTATTTAATCTAAATTTTCATAGTAACAACTACTAATTTAGGTACAAAAACTTCCTCACGGAAACGGTAAATTAATCTTTGTTACATACTTGGAGAAGTTATTTCTTTTGGCATTGAGGACAAAATACTGTTGCTCTACCTGCTTGTTTAATTTCTTGTAATTTTTCTTTACAAATAAAACAAAGCTGTCCTCCTCTACCATAAACTAATAACTCTTGTGCAAAGTATCCTGGCTTCCCATCTGATTGAGTGAAGTCTTTTAAAGTAGTACCGCCTTGCTCAATCGCATGAGCTAATGTTTCTTTAATATGTGTGGTTAATTCTATATAACGCTTTTTAGAAATTTTTCCTGCTTGCTTTCTTGGATCTATTCCCGCTTTAAATAAGCTTTCATTCGCATAAATATTGCCCACACCAACGACTATATGATTATTCATCAAAAAAGTTTTTATCGGGACTGTCTTTTTACGGGACTTTTCATACAAACAATCATCTGTAAAATCAGAAGATAGTGGCTCTGGGCCAAGTTTTATAATTAACGGGTGCTCATTGATATCTTCTGTAACCCATAATACAGATCCGAAACGACGTGGGTCATTGAGTCTTAGAGCTAATCCATTTTCTAAAACTAAATCAAAATGATCATGTTTGGTCACTGGTGTATCTTTATCAATTACTCTAATAGTACCTGACATGCCTAGGTGTAACATTAATATACCTCTAGAAGTCTCAAGCAATAGGTATTTAGCTCGGCGGTTAACAGAAATAATCTTTTCACTACAAATTTCTGAAATCGTCGGAGTAATTGGCCAGCGCATATTAGAATTACGAACTAAGACTTCGCTAACAATTTGATTTAAGACATGTGGCTCTATCCCACGCTTACAAACTTCTACTTCGGGTAATTCTGGCATAATTTCTTCTTATGGGGCAATGGTAATCGCTGTCTATCGAATCAGACAATTATACCAATCGAATTAATTTATTGTTCCGTTTGGTATTAAAAGCTAATAGGTAATAACTGTTGCGCTAATGTTGCAGGCAGTGCTAACCAAATATCATCTCGTTGCTGATAAACTAATAATTGGTCACTGAGTGAGTATAATATAAAAGTGCGCCCTTGCGACTCACCTGCCAAGGCAATTTGTACTACTATTCTTTGGTCACTATCGATAACAATTTCCGCTGCCTGCACTAAACCACTACTATGTTGCCAGGCAAACATCATCTGTTCAATTTGCTGTTCCGTTTTTGCCAGTATTAACCCTTTCGTAGTTAACTGCCAACTACGGCCCGCGCGTTCGAATAACACCTGTTGTTTGTCTGGCAGATCGATTGCTAACGTTAAAATAACCGCATGTTGTGGCAAAATTAACCGCTGGGAACTATTTTCATTGTCTTCATTAGGGAAGAGTTTATCGTTAGTGCCATTGATGACTAAAATTATCGTCATCACTGAAAAAATAATGACGTTGTTCCAGCCTGTTCTCGATAATTTCATTTACATGTTCCAATAAAACTAATGAATATATCATACTGAACTTTTTATTTAATAGCGCGTATTACAACCTCAACACATGCATATATGTCTTTAATACTTTATTTTAGGCATAAAAAAACCCGGATATACCGGGTTTTTAGTAGAAACAAAATTAATTACTTAATTTTAGCTTCTTTATAGATTACGTGCTTACGAATGGTTGGATCAAACTTTTTGATTTCCATTTTTTCAGGCATAGTCTTTTTATTCTTATCTGTAGTATAAAAATGACCAGTACCAGCACTAGAAACTAAACGAATTTTATCGCGCATAATAATTTCCTTAAAATAAAGTTATTAAACTTTTTCGCCACGGGCACGGATGTCAGTTAAAACTACATCAATACCTTTTTTATCGATAATACGCATTCCTTTCGGAGTTAAACGTAATTTAACGAAACGATTTTCACTCTCAACCCAAAAACGGTGAGATTGAAGGTTAGGTAAAAAACGACGACGAGTCGCGTTTCTTGCGTGAGAACGGTTGTTTCCAACCATTGGCACTTTGCCTGTTACTTGGCAAATTTTAGACATATGAGTACTCCAATATTAATTTCAGCTCGAGCTACATTTCCCCAAGACCGTCGTCTCGGGATCCTGAAAAAGGTGGCATATTATAGAGAAATTGAATAACTAATACTAGTCTTAATAAGCAAATACTAAAAAAACAGTACTTATCAATAATTTTCATATGGTTAGATAGGAAAGGTACAGAAAAATTTTACTTGGGTAGTGAGTATTTGATTAAATTTTGTCTATTTCAAGGATGAAAAGCCAACACAATTTATCAATCAACTAATTCTTGATTGCAGTAATTTTTTCAATTGTTCATTTTGTTCTTTATTGCACAATTCGTCGATAAGAATACGTAATATATGTGATTTGGCTAAATCTGAACCTTGAGATAAATCATGTAACTGACCTATCGCTTCCTCACTTAAGGTAAATGTAGCTCGCCTAAAGGGTTTATCCGCGCGAGTTCTAATTCCAGCGACTACTTCAGCTATTTTATGATGCTCTACTGCAGTCATTTCAACATAACGCTTAGCTTCACTAATCGCTTGTTTAAGATTTAGTTTCTGACTCGCTTGTGCTTCGTTAGTTAATTCACTAACAATTTTAGGCGCGCCTTTTGCGTAATCTTCAGCATCGGAAATAAATTCATCAATAGTGAAGTTCTTCCTTCTCTTTTTGCTATTCTTGCCTTTTTTTAAATCAGTTAAACTCATGTGAATTATCCGGTTCCATCGCCAATAATTCTTCGGCAATAGTCATCATCTCTTGGGCAGCTTTGCCTATAGGATCTATTTCAAGAACAGAAGAACCGAGCTCTTCACTATCGTCATAAACGTTTCGGTTATAGGTAACGGCATCTAAAACATTAATTCCATAAGAACTGCACACTTCTTTTGCTTCAAGTATTCGTCGTAATTGGTTTGGTAGTGGTGGGCATTGAGTAATAACAAATGAAGCTATCATTTTTGGATTCACCATTTTACATGTACTCAGCATATCTTCCATATGAGGTACCGTTTTCAAATCCCGTCTTTTAGGTCTTAAGGGGATAACTACATGATCAGCAACAGACATTGCAGCACGCAGCGCTAGATTATCCTGCCCCCCACAATCGACCACTACATAGTCATAATGTTGTACTAAACTTAATAAATCATTCCTAATTTTTCCATACAATTGAATACAGTTAATAGCGGGTAATGAAGGATCAATATTTCTTGCTTGTATCCAGTCAGAAGTCGTTCTTTGAGGATCGCAATCAACCATTAAGACAATAGCTTTCTTATTTCTAGCGAAATATACCGCTAAATTTTGAGCCAAGCAGCTTTTACCACTACCACCTTTTTCACCACCAACTAATATCATCATGTTTAGTACCGTCCTTTAGTACAATATAATTAACATATTACTGTGCTAATTGTAGTTCACTTTCAAGAAAATGCTTTTACGTCAACAAGTCTCAATTTCTTTATTTGTTAAACATCTTTCTCTAGTATTAAGACGATTTCGAACCAGCCATTATCTTGCTTAATACTGCGGAGCACTTTACCGTAAAGCTTTTTATTATTGGCATTAACCGATTTGAATACCACTGTTACTGCGGTATTTATCAGTAAGTGTTGATCACAATCTAATTTCACTCCCCCACGTGAAAAGTCTAAACAAGCAATACTTTTATTATGCTCTTGACCCTTTTCATCTGCCCAAAAAATCTCTACTAATTCTTTTTCCATATCTAAACGAAACGATGTTCGGCGTTCAATTTCATCGTTACTACTATCAGTCATCAGACGTTCCTTCTTTTTTAATTGTTACTTAATTCATTCTTTAAAAGTAATTGTATTTCATGTTTTTAGCAAATAATCAGTACTATACTTGAGAAAATTAGAATATTTCGTTGTGTTCAGCAAAGGAATAGCATTGATTTCCTGCGACAATAATATGGTCCAAAACCCGCACATCTATAAGCTGTAGTGCTTGAATCAATTTTTCTGTGATTTGTTTATCAGCAAGGCTTGCTTCCGCAACACCAGAAGGATGGTTGTGGGTAAGTATTACAGCTGCAGCATGGTGTTTTAGTGCTTGTTCAACCACAACGCGAGGATAAACTGCCGCCGCATTAAGCGTACCAAAGAATAACCGTTCGAATGTTAAAATTTTATGCTGATTATCTAAAAATAATACGGCAAATATTTCACGACTTTCTAAGCGTAACTCACTCAACAAGTAATCGCGTGTAGCTTTTGAAGAGGTTAAAGAGCAATCGATCTCTTTTAATTCCTCCGCTAAATACCGTTTAGACATTTCTAAACAAGCCTGAAGTTGCACATACTTGGCAGTACCAAGCCCGTGTCTTTTACAGAAATCTTCCTGACTTGCCGAAAGTATGGCTGCCAGACTACCAAAACTACTCAATAATTGACGGGCAAGATCAACCACATTACAACCCTTTACGCCAGTACGTAAGAATATAGCCAACAGCTCAGCATCACTCAAACTTGATGAGCCTAAATGTACTAGTTTCTCTCTTGGTCTTTCTAATTCTGGCCAGTTTTTTAAAGCATTTGGGTTTAAAGACGATTTACTTAATACGGATTCATTGAGCTTTGCTTTTTTTAACTTTAATTCTTTTAACATAAGTGCATCCTTGCTTTACATTTTTGTATTTATCACCACTTGTAAATCATACCTATTTAGCAACTCTTGTTTCTAAATAAAGGCAATAAATGTTATCTTATCGACCATGTTGCTTACTTTAAGATTAGCAGGTTATGCAAATTCTTCAGGACAAAAAAATAGTACTAGGTATTACTGGTGGCATCGCGGCCTACAAGACCCCAGAATTAGTACGTCGACTTAAAGATCATGGCGCAAATGTACGCGTGGTTATGACGGAAGGCGCGAAAGCTTTTATTACGCCCTTAACGCTTCAAGCGGTATCGGGTAACCATGTTAGTGATAGTTTACTAGATAGCCAAGCTGAGCTTGCTATGGGGCATATTGAATTAGCTAAATGGGCTGATTTGATCGTTATCGCTCCAGCTACTGCTGATATTATTGCCCGCATAACCGCAGGTATGGCGAATGATTTACTGTCAACATTATGCTTAGCAACCAGCGCACCTATCGCTATTGCCCCGGCAATGAATCAACAAATGTGGCACACCAAAGCTACACAAGCGAATATCAATCAATTAAAACAGTGGGGATTTCATCTATGGGGCCCAGGTGCTGGAGAACAGGCTTGTGGTGATATAGGTTTAGGCCGCATGTTAGATGTGAATGAATTAGTGACTCTGACTAACGACTTTTTTGCTGATAAATACTTACAGGGACAGCATTGGGTGATTACTGCGGGGCCTACACGTGAAGCAATAGACCCTGTACGATATATCTCTAACCATAGCTCCGGTAAAATGGGCTATGCCATTGCTCATGCAGCATTACGTGCTGGCGCCCAAGTAACGTTAATTTCTGGTCCTGTGAATATTTCTGCGCCATTAGGCTGCGAGCTTATTCAAGTAATTAGTGCTGAACAAATGCATAAAAAAACACTAACAGCTGTTACAAAAGCAACTACCTTTGTAGCTTGTGCAGCCGTAGCTGATTATCGAGTAGCCGATATTTCTGATGAAAAAATCAAAAAAGATAATCAACATATGCAACTTTCTCTTATCAAAAATCATGATATTGTTGCTGATGTGGCAAAGTTAATTAATAAGCCATTTATCGTTGGCTTTGCTGCAGAAACCCAAAACGTTGAACACTATGCTCGTGGCAAATTAATGCGTAAAAACTTAGACTTAATCGCAGCCAATGATGTTGCTAAAGCTGGACAAGGCTTTAACAGTGATGATAATGCCCTAACCCTTTATAGTTCGATTGATAAGATTGAAATACCCTTAGCCAGTAAGAGAATTGTGGCTAAACAACTTGTATCTTTAATCAATCAACATTATTTAGCAAAAATTACTGAATAGTAAGAGAATTTAAATTATTTTTAGAGCGGGCTAAAATCATCTAGCTTAACGGATAGAACAATAATAGTAGAGAATATTTTTATATGGTCGCCACACAAAATAAAAACCAGAAACCAAACCGTAAACACCAAATATTAGAATCCTTAGCGTTAATGTTACAAAACTGTCCAGGACAGCGTATCACTACCGCAAAGCTAGCAGCTGAAGTCGGCTTTTCAGAAGCCGCGTTATATCGACATTTCCCATCAAAAGCACGTATGTTTGAGGGATTAATCGACTTTATTGAAGAATCTATTTTTTCACGTATTAATTTGATTCTAGCAGATCACAAAGAAGCCTTGGTACGCTGTCATCATATCCTACATGTTTTAATCATTTTTGCTGAGCGAAATCCAGGTATGTGTAGAATATTAGCTGGTGATGCATTAATGGGTGAAAATGAACGTTTACGCAGCAGAGTTCATCAGTTTTTTGAAAAGTTAGAATCACAATTTAAACAGGTATTACGAGAACGCAAATTGCGTGAAGGTAAAACCTTTACAATTAGTGAAGCCGCCTTGGCTAGCCTATTAGTATCGTTTGCTGAAGGTAAAATCAGTCAATATGTTAGATCAGGCTACAGTAAAAAACCAAGTACTGACTTTGCTGAACAATGGCAATTTTTAATGGCCGACAAATAATTACAGGATAACTGTCATCATCAAGCTATATGTTGCGGTAATATCTGCGACTTTTAATAAATAATCTTACAATTTTTCGAGGAAAACGATGAGTACTCTCTCACAATTACAACCTACTCGCTTATGGCAACTATTTGAAAAAATTTGTAGTATTCCACACCCATCAAAACATGAAAAAAAAATATCTTTATGGATACAAGACTGGGCTAAAGAGCTTAACCTAGCAATTAAAGAAGACGCTGTTGGTAACTTAATTATTAAAAAACCAGCAACAGCTGGTATGGAAGACGTTAAAGGCGTAATTTTACAAGCACACATGGATATGGTGCCACAAAAAAATAACGACACTAAACACGATTTTCTAACCGACCCCATTAAACCATATATTATTGAATCAGGTGATTGGGTTACCGCAGAAGGAACAACCTTAGGCGCTGATAATGGTGTTGGTTTAGCGTCAGCCTTAGCTGTTTTAGCCAGTGATGATATTCCTCATGGCTCTTTAGAAGTGCTGGTAACCATTGATGAAGAAGCGGGTATGACCGGTGCTTTTGGTTTAGAAGCGGGTTGGCTTGATGGTGATATTTTAATTAACACCGATTCAGAGCAAGAAGGCGAGGTTTACATGGGTTGTGCTGGTGGTATTGATGGTAACGCCAACTTCCCACTAACGTTTGAAGATGTTCCTAACGATTGCCAAGCGTTTAACTTATCTATCTCTGGCTTAAAAGGTGGCCATTCAGGTGTTGATATACATACCGGCCGCGCAAACGCTAACAAGTTATTAGTACGATTTTTACTGACTGCTAGTATTGACTTTGATATCAGTATTACAGAACTTAATGGCGGTAGTTTACGTAATGCTATTCCTCGAGAAGCTAATGCCAGTTTCGTGGTTGCCAAAAATAAAATTGAACCATTAAAAGTCGCTTTAGCCGATTATTTAGCAACAATTAGCGCTAACTTAGGTGCTATAGAAACTGATATCGATATGCTATTAATTTCACCAGAAGATTTTGAACAGTGTTGGACAAAAGCAACTCAAGCGGCAATTTTACGCGCGCTGAATGCCTGTCCTAATGGTGTAATTCGTATGAGTGATGACATTGACGGTATTGTTGAGACATCACTAAACTTAGGCGTGATTAATACGCGTGGCCGTAAACTTAACGTTATGGTGTTAATACGCAGCTTACATGATGACGGCCGCTTAGAAACCCAACGTATGGTACAATCTGTTTTTGAACTTGCTGGTGCTAACGTCGTTTTTTCAGGCGCTTACCCAGGCTGGAAGCCTAATCCTGACTCGATCATCATGCAGACAGTTCGAGATACTTACCAAAGCATCTTTAATAAAGTACCCGCGGTAATGGTAATTCATGCTGGCTTAGAATGTGGTTTATTCAAAACAGCCTACCCACATTGGGATATGGTGTCTATTGGGCCAACGATTAACTTCCCTCATTCACCAGACGAAAAAATAGAAATTGCGACCGTTGTGCAATACTGGCAATTATTAGTAGCTGTATTAGCTAATATCCCGAAAAGATAACAACTGCAAATAAATATAAACTGATAATTTGCACTATCAGTTTATATTTGTCTATTTTACTCATCATTTTTACCATCAAAATATTAATACTAACTATTCCTAATTGATTGCTTAATTTCACTATAATGGCTATTAATAACTAAGCTATGTTATTGAAAATTTTTCCGTTAGAATGGATGAATCACTCTTTAGGATACTTGTTATGATTCAGCCAGAAAAAATAATAATAGCTGACGATCATCCTTTATTTAGACAAGCTTTATTAGGGACACTAAAAGCAAAGCTAACTTATACCATATGGCTTGAAGCACAAACAATTGAAGAACTTGAGCAACAGCTCACTAACCATAATGATAGTGATTTGTTGCTACTGGATCTAAATATTCCTGGTGCTCATGGATTTAATACTTTAATTCATGTCCGTAATCACTTCCCACAAATACCTGTTGTTATCGTATCTGCTCATGAAGATCACGATACTATCAGTAAAGCTATGTCCTATGGTGCTGCTGGTTTTGTACCAAAGTCTACGCCAGTTGATGATATTTATTCAGCGATTGTGGCGGTATTATCAGGAAGCATCTGGTTACCCGGCTCCTTTGAGCAAAAGCAAAGAGACAATAATGATAAAGGCATCGCTGACCGTGTAGCCAGCTTAACTCAGCAGCAATACCGTATATTAATGATGTTCGCTCAAGGCATGTTAAATAAGCAAATTGCTTATGATTTAAATGTATCCGAGGCAACAATTAAAGCACATGCTACCGCTATTTTTAGAAAACTCGATGTCCGTAATCGAACCCAAGCGGTTATTGTTATCGCACAGCTAAATTTAACTGAAGCTGGCTTTCAACAAGGTTAATAGCTTAAAAATAAACTTCCAATAAATTAGCCTCGCTACGCTATATTTTAGAGAAAAAAAGCACGTCAATGATAACTCATTGACGTGCTTTTTTATTGGACTTTAACTGTTAGCTAATTGATCCGTTTGCTATTAAATATAGGCAAAAGCATCGGCATACATATGTTCTAACAACGCACCATGTTCAACAAAGTCACTACGAATGGCACCAACCATGTCAAAACGCCCTGCCAAATAAATATCATAGGATTCAAAACTAGTAATATCATTCATGGCGGCTTGGTGAACTAAGCCTGTTTTACCCTGCCATGGTTTCTGGGCGTTCTCGTCAATATTTTCAATAACAGGAATAAAATTAGCATGCGCTAGCTTGCCAATAGTGACAATAGTCTTTTCAAGTTCATAGATAGCACTTTCTTCACGTAGTCCCCAGTAAACCCTAATATGTCGTTGTGACTTTTGCTCAGCTAAATACTCAAACATTGATTTGATATATGAAAAACCAGTACCACCCGCAAGTAACAATAATGGCCGTTCACTCTCGGTTCGTAATTGCGCATTACCTGCAGGTATTTCAATGGTTACCGCTTCGCCACTGGCATAACTCGCTTTAATACACTCAATTACTTGCATAGGGTAACTATCAGCAACAAAAGCGCCTATTTGCAATTCAATTAAATCACTATTTGGTGAGCTAGCAATTGAAAATGGACGTTTATCGTCATCACCCATAACAAAGTTTAAATATTGACCGGCAATAAAATCAACTTTTTCACTAGCCTTTAATAATACTTTATAAACATTAGGCGTTAACGATGATAACGACTGTATTTGACAACTAACTGTCTTCATTCTTTAACCTTTTCTACTTTAATGGTGATTTCTCATCAGCAAACGGATGGTTGTGCTAAGAGATAATAAGCTAACATTGCTAATGTACCTGAGTATAGTCAGCAATCTAATTTAAGAGCTACAAAATATCTAAGTCGTCCCAAAGTTCATCAACTTGATCTTTTACTTCTTGTGTCATTTCTATCGGTTCACCCCATTCACGATTTGTCTCACCAGGCCATTTATTGGTTGCATCTAGTCCCATTTTAGAACCTAAACCAGAGACAGGTGAAGCAAAATCAAGGTAATCGATTGGCGTGTTCTCTATCAGAACAGTATCACGGCTCGGATCCATACGGGTAGTCATTGCCCAAATAACATCTTCCCAATCTCTGGCGTTAATATCATCATCACATACGATTACAAATTTGGTATACATAAATTGTCGTAAGAATGACCATACGCCCATCATTACTCGCTTAGCATGACCCGCATATTGCTTTTTAATGGTCACGACCGCAAGGCGATAAGAACAACCTTCTGGCGGTAAGTAGAAGTCCTGAATTTCAGGAAATTGCTTTTGTAAAATAGGTATAAAGACTTCATTAAGCGCAACACCTAAGATTGCAGGCTCATCAGGTGGTCTACCCGTGTAGGTGCTGTGATAGATAGCATCTTTACGCATAGTGATATGTGTTACTGTCATTACTGGAAAATTATCTACTTCATTATAATAGCCAGTATGATCGCCATAAGGTCCTTCAGGCGCTGTTTCTTCCGGGTCTAAATAGCCTTCCAAAATGATTTCTGCTGTCGCTGGTACTTCTAAGTCACTACTTATTGATTTAGCAACTTCAGTTTTAGCGCCTCGTAATAAACCCGCGAAGGCGTATTCAGAAAGCGTATCGGGTACGGGTGTTACTGCGCCTAAAATAGTGGCAGGATCTGCACCTAAAGCAACGGAGATAGGATATCTCTCTCCTGGATTTTCTTTTTTAAATTCTTGAAAATCAAGAGCACCACCTCGATGTGATAACCAACGCATAATGACTTTATTCTTACTCAGCACTTGCTGGCGATATATACCCAGATTTTGACGATCTTTATGTGGACCTCGAGTAACCGTTAAACCCCAAGTTATTAAAGGTGCTACATCGCCTGGCCAACACTTTTGTATCGGAAGTTTGGTTAAATCAACGTCATCACCCGATAACACTATTTGTTGACATAGTGGTTTTTTAATGACTTTTACTGGCATATTTAATACTTGTTTATAGACAGGTATTTTACTTAAAGCATCCCTAAAACCTTTAGGTGGCTCAGGCTCCTTTAGCATAGCCAATAATTTACCGACATCACGCAACGCACCTAGATTTTTTTGTCCCATACCAAGAGCTACTCGATCTGGAGTACCAAATAAGTTTGTAAGCACTGGCATACCGTATGGTTTACCATTTTCATTTACTGCGTTTTCGAACAGTAATGCGGGTCCTTTAGCTTTGAGTGTTCTATCACTGATCTCTGTCATTGTTAAATGGGTAGATATAGGCTGAGTAATACGTTTAAGTTGGCCTATTTTTTCAAGCTGACTGATAAAGTCTCTTAGGTCGTTATATTTCATAATGCTGTATTTAGGTCCTAATACTAATATCACTAATTAATGAAACTAGTAGAATTAAAAAACCAGTCGAAGTGACTGGCTTTGTGTAATGAAGTATCGGCAAAACAGTCTGTCGATATAGTATATCTATACGGACTTAAGCAGACTTTAGATTACTTACGCTTCATTGAATCAAAAAACTCATCATTTGTTTTAGTCATAGCAAGTTTATCGATTAAGAATTCAATCGCACCTATTTCATCCATTTCATGAACGATTTTGCGCAAGATCCACATTTTTTGTAATTCATCTGGCTTAGTAATAAGCTCTTCACGACGTGTACCACTACGATTAATATTAATAGCAGGGAAAACGCGTTTTTCAGAAATTTTACGTGACAGGTGTAATTCCATATTACCTGTACCTTTAAATTCTTCGTAGATAACTTCATCCATTTTAGAACCAGTTTCAACTAGTGCTGTCGCGATAATAGTTAAACTACCACCTTCTTCAATGTTACGTGCAGCACCAAAGAAGCGCTTTGGACGATGTAAAGCGTTGGCATCAACACCACCAGTCAAGATCTTACCTGATGATGGAATTACCGTGTTATAAGCACGTGCTAAACGGGTAATTGAGTCAAGTAAAATAACCACGTCTTTTTTGTGCTCAACTAGACGTTTTGCTTTTTCGATTACCATTTCAGCCACTTGTACGTGACGACTTGCTGGTTCATCAAACGTTGAAGCTATAACTTCACCTTTAACAAGACGTTGCATTTCTGTAACTTCTTCTGGACGTTCATCAATCAACAATACCATTAGTTCTGCGTCTGGATTATTGTGCGCAATACTTTGGGCAATGTTTTGTAGTAATAGTGTTTTACCGGCTTTTGGTGGCGCAACGATTAAACCACGTTGTCCTTTACCAATTGGCGAAGCCAAATCTAAAATACGTGCCGTAATATCTTCTGTTGAACCATTACCACGTGCTAACGAGAAACGATCTGTTGGATGAATTGGTGTTAAGTTTTCAAATAAAATCTTATTACGAGTATTTTCAGGTCGGTCAAAGTTAACTTCAGTCACTTTTAATAAGGCAAAGTAACGTTCACCTTTTTTCGGAGAACGAATTTTACCTTGGATGGTATCACCCGTTCTCATACTAAAGCGGCGAATTTGGCTTGGTGATACATAAATATCATCGGGGCCTGCTAGATATGAAGAGTCTGCTGAGCGTAAGAAACCAAAACCATCTTGTAAAATCTCTAAAACACCGCCGCCGAAAATGTCATTATCGCCTTCAGCATGTGCTTTTAAAATAGCAAAAATTATGTCTTGTTTACGTGTTCTAGCAAGGTTTTCAAGCTTCATTGTCGCGGCAAGCTCAACCAATTCGTTAATGGATTTTTCTTTCAGTTCGGTAAGGTTCATAGGGGGTTTCTTAAACTATTTTAAGTGATGGTGCCTTGGGCGATTGCCGGCACTAGTGTGTTTTCAATCTTTTTATGTTGTTTATAATAAGTAAGGATAGTGATAAAGCGATGTAATTTTGTACTCAGAATGTAAATTTAGCACTAAAATTTGATTAGGTAAAGGTAGAATAAAAATGTAAGCAGATATTTACGCTGCTAAAAACAAAAAGCCTGATAACTTATGTCTCAGTTATCGGGCTTTTTTATAACTTATAAGTTTTTATCTAAAAACTCTTTTAATTGAGTTTTCGATAATGCACCCACTTTAGTATCAGCAATTTCACCATCTTTAAAAAGTAATAATGTTGGAATACCACGTACACCATATTTAGGTGGTGTTACTGAGTTTTGGTCTATGTTTAATTTACCAACAGTTACCTTGCCATCGTATTCTGTGGCGATATCATCAAGTACTGGGGCAATCATTTTACATGGACCACACCATTCAGCCCAAAAATCAACTAATACTAAACCCGATGCTTTTAATACATCTGCTTCAAAACTATCATCAGTTAGCTGAATAATTTTATCACTCATCATATTCTCCGTTTGTTATGGCGAAAACGCCTTTGCGGTAATTATACCGTGATTCACTACTTTTCCAATACTGTTTATGTAACATTCGTTATATTTAACTAGCTAGAATTAATTAATTATTTATTAAACAACTATTTTGCTAACAAAACTGTTAAGCTAGCGCCATGAAAAAAACACACTTAACAGAAACTAAATTCGCTGACCTAAATCTTGCTCCGCAAGTCGTTACCGGACTAGAGGCCATGGGCTTCGACTATTGTACGTCTATTCAGGCGAAATCTTTACCCGTTCTTTTGGAAGGCACTGATATAGCTGGCCAAGCACAAACAGGTGAAGGTAAAACTATTGCCTTTTTAGCCGCTACTTTTCATCATTTGCTTCAAAAAGAAGCTCCTACACATAATCAACCACGCGCCTTAATCATGGCTCCCACACGTGAATTAGCAATACAAATTCACCGTGATGCTAAAGAGATGGCGAAAAGTACCGGATTACGCCTTGGTGTAGTATATGGGGGCGAAGGTTATGAAAGTCAACGTTTAGAACTAGAAGCGGGTGTTGATATTCTTATTGGTACGTGTGGTCGTTTGATTGACTACATGAAACAAGGTATATACAACCTAAAAAATATTGAAGTCATCGTTCTTGATGAGGCTGATAGAATGTTTGATTTAGGTTTTATTAAAGATATTCGTTATATGTTTGATAAAATGCCTCCTGCAACAGAACGCTTAAGCATGTTATTCTCTGCAACCTTATCGTTCCGCGTTAAAGAACTTGCCTTTGACCATATGAATGATCCAACCAGTGTAGAAGTTGAACCTGGGCAAAAAACAAATATCCGCATCTCTGAAGAACTATTTTATCCTTCAAACGAAGATAAAATGACTTTACTGCAAACGTTAATTGAAGAAGATTGGCCAGAAAAAGCCATTGTATTTGCAAATACTAAACATGTTTGTGAAAAAGTTTTTGATCATCTAAATGCTGATGATATTCGTGTTGGTTTGTTAACTGGCGATGTACCACAGAAAAAACGTCTAAAAATATTAGAGCAATTTACTGAAGGTACAGTAGACATTTTAGTAGCAACCGACGTTGCTGCACGTGGTTTACATATTCCTAGCGTAACACATGTTTTTAACTATGATTTACCTGATGATTGTCAAGATTATGTACACCGCATTGGTCGTACAGGTCGTGCAGGAGCAACGGGTCATGCAATTAGTTTAGCTTGTGAGCAATATGTTTTTAATTTACCTGAAATTGAAACGTATATTGAACATGAACTACCGGTAACTAAGTATGACAGTGACGCATTATTAACTGACTTACCTAGACCTAAACCTCGTCAACGTCGTCCTAGACCAGGCGGCAACAAACAAGGCGGTCGTTCTAACACAAGACCTAACAACCGTAATGGTAATAGCCATAGCGGAAATCGCAGTTAATTTAGTACTTTGACTGTTCTAGCGAGCCAAAATCAAGCCACACAAAAGGTAATACCACAGTATGATGAAAGTCATTATGCTGTGGTCGATTTAGGCTCTAATAGTTTCCATCTGCTTATTACCCAATTAGTTACAACACCAATGGGTAAATCTCTAATAACCGTGGATAAAGTTAAGCAAAAAGTACGCTTAGCTGCAGGGTTAGATGACAATAATTTGCTTTCAGATGAAGCCATAACTCGTGGCCTAAATTGTCTTAAAAACTTCGCTTTATACCTTAATAACATCCCGGTAGATAATATCCTTATTGTCGCAACAGCCGCATTACGCATTGCCAAGAATAATCAGCTGTTTTTCGATGCCGCCAAAAATATTTTACCCAAAAAGATAAAACTATTAAGTGGTGAGCAAGAGGCAAAAACAATTTATTGCGGCGTAGTATATACTTCAATCACCACAGATACTAAGCAATTAGTGCTCGATATTGGTGGTGCTAGTACCGAGATTATTGTTGGCTTAGGCTGTACAACGAAAAAAGTAGTCAGTTTAAATATTGGCTGCGTTAGTTTTATAGGTAAATATTTTACTGATGGTCGATTAAAAAAAGAAAGTTTTATTCAGTGTATTGCTAATGCAGCAGCAGTTATTGATACGGTTAAAGCAGAATTTATTCAACTGGGTTGGCAATCGGCTGTTGGTAGCTCTGGTATCATGCAAGCAATGATAGAAATTCTTAAACAACGTCAACAAGTACCTATCATTACCTTAACGTTTCTTAATGAAATCCAACAAACACTGATAAACTGCCATACGATAGATAATATTGAAATAGCCGGGCTAAGAACTGACCGCAAGGCGGTACTAGCCAGTGGATTATGTATTTTAATTGCTTTGTTTGAATGTCTAAATATCGAAACATTATGCCTTTCAAGTGGCGCACTTCGTGAAGGTTTACTGTTTGAATTAGTGCCTGAAGCAAAGATTATGTAATCCTACCCCAAATTTTTCGCTCACAAATTTTTAGTTAATGATGCTCTAACACACCAAATTGCTATCGATATCTCAATAACACTGTAATTAAGCAAGGTAAACCAAAACTAGTTCAGCTCAAACAGTAGGAAGTTAAATTCAATTCTACCTCCCCAATATTTATTTGTCAGAATAACAAGCGCTAGACCAGAAGTTACGCAATCAAATATCGCCACTTTGTTAATATTTTTACCTACAAGTGTGGGATATACCCAAACATAAGCAATGGCAATAATCACTGCGTTTAATAAAGTTATGCTTAGTTCAGCTGACATCACTGTCCTCTTCCTTTGATAATGAATTAACTCCTGCTTTACAAGCCGCTAAAAGCTCATTACTGAAGTCTTTATTATCTAACGCCCTAGACAAAGCCAAGCCACCAATCATCAGAACCGCACTTTGTAGCGCTTTTTCTCGACTTGTTGTTAAGGATTTAGCTTGCTCTATAAAAACTTTTAGAGTCTTAGTATAAACCTGCTTAACCTGGTTATCTTGTTGATTAATATCTGAGACTAAAAAAGCCAGTGGACAAGCCTGCTGATAATTATTATCTCGATGTTCAGTACTTAAATAATATCTAGCAAAGTCTTTCATATCCTGTGGACAATTAACTGGCTTACGTTTATATGCCTCGATTCCGGCTTTGCTTATTGCTTGTGCGTACAAATCACTTTTAGAACTAAAATGACTATAGAATGCTCCTCTGGTAAGTTCAGCCTTCTTCATTACTTGGTCTATCGATATTTTTTCAAAACCATGATGAGTAAAAAGCATAGCTGCACTTTTTAATATTTTCTGTTTTGACTGCTCTTTATGAGTTTCTTGCCAGGCCATTATCAACTCTACTTATTGGAGTTAGTATTAAAAATTTAATCACCTGAACAGTATTTCATATTTTTAAAATATGTTCTTGAACATATTGTCATTACGGTTAAATTATTACCTACTAAAGTTATTTTATAAAAAAGGATAAGTATATGACCATAAAACCAGTACACATTTACGGACCGACTTTTTCAAATTTTGTTCGTACCATCATGCTAGTATGCGAAGAAAAACAGATTGCTTACACTGTTGGTTTTGAGATAGATGGCAGTGAAGTTACGTTTAAAGGTGAGCAACACCTCAACTGGCATCCCTTTGGTAAAATACCCGTTTTACTTGAAAGTAAACCAGAGACCAAATTAGCCCTAGTCGAAACCGCTAGTATTTGTCGTTACCTTGATCCCGATAAACAGTTACAGCCAAGTAATAGTCAGAGTTATGCAAAACACGATGCACTTTGTGCGCTTATTTCAATTGATATTGATAAGGTATTAGTACGGGAATATTTGCTTGAATTTGCTTTTCCCAAGGGAGAAAATAAGACTATTCGCTTTAATGTAGTTAAAGAGGTACAACCTAAAGCCACTGCCACACTTGGTATTATTGAAAAAATGCTAAATGAAGATACAGCTTTGTCATCTCAAGAATTTACTATTGCAGATGCTTTATTAGCACCTATGTTACACTATATTTCAAACTTACCTGCTGGTTTTAACCTGATAGCTGACTTTCCAAAAGTAGAGCAATACTTAGCAGATTTAATGACCAGACCATCTTGTCAGAAAGTATTAATAGCTAAGAAGTTATAGAGTAGTAGTTTACGAGTTTCCAACAAAAAGCGCGATGTAATCGCGCTTTTTTTATTTCCACAGAACTGATTCTACCAAGTAATAAAAATACGCTACTTGCCGCTTATTTATCCTAGAAAAATTTACATGTCTTCTTTCAACCAACGTGCAACTTGTTTCGCAAAGTAAGTCAAAATACCATCCGCTCCTGCACGTTTAAAGGCCAACAAACCTTCCATTACACAAGGTTTCTCTGCTAACCAGCCATTTTGAATTGCAGCCATATGCATGGCATATTCACCACTAACTTGATAAGCATAAGTAGGTACTTGAAAGGTATCTTTTACGCGGCGCACTATATCTAAATATGGCATGCCAGGTTTGACCATGACCATATCAGCACCTTCAGCGATATCTTGCGCAACTTCATGCATAGCTTCGTTACTATTGGCTGGGTCCATTTGATATGTGTGCTTATTGCCACCTTTAATGTTGCCTGAAGAACCGACTGCATCTCGGAATGGACCATAATAATTAGATGCGTACTTTGCCGAGTAAGCTAATATTTTGGTATTAACAAAGCCGCTTTCTTCTAATGCCTCTCTGATTGCGCCAACACGCCCATCCATCATATCTGATGGCGCGACAATATCAGCTCCGGCCTGTGCATGAGATAGAGCCTGTTTTACTAGAATTTTTTTAGTGACATCATTAACAACATAACCTGTTTTCCCCGCCTTGTTGTTATCACTTTCACTTAAAATTCCATCTTGGCCATGAGTAGTAAATGGGTCAAGGGCAACATCAGTGATCACAGCAAGTTGTGGGAAATTAGCTTTAAGTGCACGCACTGCTCGTTGGGCCAAACCTTCTGAATTATATGCTTCTTCAGCCATCAATGATTTTTTATCACTTGGGGTAACCGGGAACAATGCAATAGCAGGAATACCTAAATCAACCAACTCTTGTGCTTCTTCTAATAATAGATCAATACTTTTACGTTCAACACCTGGCATTGAAGCTATTGCTTGGCGCTGGTTTTCACCTTCAAGTACAAAAACGGGGTAGATAAGATCATTTACTGATAACTGAGATTCTGCCATTAAACGACGAGTGTGATCATCTACGCGCATACGGCGCATACGACGAGCAGGGTATTGGCCAAAAGCCATATTATTGTGAGACATAAGGATTCCTAAAAATTATACTCTGAATAATATTCTATGAAAATACTATTCAATAAAGGTATATTGTTGCGTTTGATTTCGGCCATTATGCTTAGCCTGATATAAAGCTTTGTCGGCGCCTGAAAATATTTGCTCAGGTCCGATATCAGCTTGTTGGTGATAAGTACAAATACCACAGCTAATCGTCAATGCAATGTCGATATTTTGAAATTGAAATACCTGTTCACAAAGCTGTAAACGTAACTGCTCAGCGACGAGTAAGGCACCTTGTGCATCGCTATTAGGTAAGATTAAACAGAACTCTTCACCACCGTAACGAAACGCCTTGTCGGCACTTCGCTTTAAACTTTGTTGAATATGTTTAGCTAGCCAGATTAAGCATTGATCTCCCGCTAAGTGCCCATGCATGTCATTAACTAATTTGAAATGGTCAATATCGATAAGCACTAAACTTAACGCGGTTAAATTACGGCGACTACGTCGGTATTCTGCTAATATTTTTTGATCATAAAAACGACGATTATGTAAGCCCGTCAGTTCATCTAACACATTTTTTCGTTCAAGCTCTTGGTTGGCACTTTCTAACTCTTGTAACGCTATATTTAGTTCTAAAGTGCGCTCTTGCACTCTTTCTTCTAATAAGTCCTGACTATCTTCTTGCTCTTTAGCCAAAGTATTCATTGCTTGTTCAGCTATTCTAGCGTTACTTTTAGCAAACTTAAACTGTCGTAACATTTTGTGGTATTTTATTCGATAATGTCGATTTAAATACAAACCTAACGATAGAGTAATTACACAGCCTAAAAACATCCCTATACCAAAACATAGGTGGTCTACGCCTTGTTCAGTCATAGCCTTACTTACAGGTGAGTATGTCATCAGCAACGATATAAAACCTGCAATTTTAGCGATCATCAGTGACTTCATTTATGACATTTCTTTCTTTGATGGAAAGTTAAACACCTTTTCGGCATTACAGCTAGTTTGCCAAGCTATCTGCTCTTGGTCAAGACCTGTAATGCTGGCAATTTCTTTAACGATAAAAGATAAGTAACTTGGTTCATTACGGCTACTTTTAGGTTTTGGTCGAATCGTTCTCGGTGTTAAATAAGGTGCATCAGTCTCAATAAGTAATCGATTCAAAGGAATTAAACTTACAATATCTCGTAAACTCTGACCTCTTCGCTCATCACATAACCAACCCGTTATACCTATGTACATATCTGCTGCAATACACTGAGTTAGTTCGCTTTTTGAGCCGGTAAAACAATGTGCCACCATAGCTGGAACTTTATCTAAATAGGGTGAGAGAATAGTAAACCAAGACTCAAAGGCATCTCGTTGATGAAGAAATAATGGCATTTGCAATTCAGCAGCTAAAGCGACTTGTTCACTAAATACTTTTTTTTGTTGAGTTGGAGCTGAAAAATTTCGATTAAAATCTAAGCCACATTCACCTATGGCTTTAACTTGATCATGTTTTGCTAGTTGCTTTAGTTGCTCTAAGTAATCGCTACTGACATGATCTGCATCATGTGGATGAACACCTGCGGTGCTATATAAAAATTGGGGAAAATCTACTTGATATTGCTGACACAGCAACAATGCCTTTTGGCTTTCTTCAACATTAGTACCAGTAATTATTAAACCGCTAAGATCCGACATTTGGGCACGACGAATTACATCTTCGCGATCTTTATCAAATCGTTTGTTGGTTAAATTAACGCCAATATCAATTACGGTACTTTTGTTCAAAGTGATCTCGCTCTACTTAAGCCTTTTAACTTTAATACGCTTATTCGTATTTTCTTTTTGCAAATACACTGCACCAAGCGCTCCTTTAGTTATCACAACGAGATCACCTTGCGTTAACCTTAATTTAGCTGTGTCTTTTTGTTGCCACTTTTGACCATTCTTAAAGGTAAGCCTCCACTGACCTCTGACTGTCTTCTCTAGTTTACTGATAGTTAGAGAAATACTTAAAATTTCCTTAGCCTTCTCTTCATCAGTCTTTTTAATATGACTTTTCGAAAAATCATCAACTTGTGCCGCTGTTATTGCCGTTATTTGTGGTACTAACTCGGTACTTTTATTGACCTGTGTCAATTGATCAAAGCAGACAAGTCTTGCTTTATCTTGGCTTATTTTACTACACACTTCTACTTTGTCACCAAGTGCCACTCCTTTAGCCAGCACTGTTTGTGAAATCAATAAGCTAGTAGCAATAACATAGTAAACAAGTTTTTTTCTATTTTTCATTTTTATTTTCCTTTACATCAACTAATTGATTTTCATCTTCTTTATGATAAAACGAAGCAATAATAATACCTATTTCAAATAAAATAAGCATTGGCACAGCAAGCATAGTTTGCGAAATTATGTCTGGTGGCGTTAACAACATACCGATAACAAATGCACCTACTACAACATAAGCGCGTTTTTCTCTTAAACTATGAGGTGTCGTCATACCTGTCCAACACATTAGAATAATCGCAATCGGAATTTCAAAAGCAGCTCCAAAGGCAAAAAATAGTTTTAAGATAAAGTCGAGATAACTACTGATATCTGTTGCAATCACTACACCTTCTGGTGCTACTGAGGTAAAAAAGGCAAAGACTACTGGAAAGACAAGAAAATAAGCAAAAGCAATACCACTATAAAAGAGTAAGGTAGAACCAAACATTAGTGGGGCAACCAAACGTTTTTCACTGCTGTATAAACCTGGTGCTACAAATGACCATATTTGATATAACACAAATGGCATAGCGATAAATAATGATAAAACTAGGGTTAATTTAAAAGGAGCAAAAAAAGGCGAAGCGACATCTGTCGCTATCATTTGTGACCCTTCAGGCATTACCGCTAATAATGGCTGTGCGACATATTGATATATGTCTTGTGCAAAATAAACTAAACAACAAAATACAATTATCACCGCTATAACAGACCGTAGTAACCGGTCGCGTAACTCTAAAAGATGATCAAAAAGACTTATCGTTTTTACTGGAGGATAAGTCATGATTGAGGTTTATCGCTTTCTTGATTAACGAGTTTGACTGACTTTTCTGTTACCACGTCCAATATCTGTGATACATCAACGTCAGAGGTTTGCTCCGACTCAGCGATAATATGGGGAGCTGAAGCTAATGAAGACGAGTTCATTGAGTCAAACGGTCCTCGGTCCACTTTTTTGAAGGGTTCCGTGACAGAATCCGCAGCTTCTTGCAAAGATTTTAACGACTCCGCAACTTCGGGGCTTAAGTTTTGCAAATTACTTTTTTCTGCTTTTTTTAAATTAGCATGTAATTCATGTATACGTAATTCTTCTGTGAGCTCAGACTTAACGGTATCACTAAATTTTCGGGCACCAGATATCCAACTACGAAGCGAACGGATTGCTACTGGTAATCGCTCAGGACCTAAAATAACTAAACCCATAATTGCAATAAGGATTAATTCCCAAAAGCCAACATCAAACATAAATTAGACCTGGTCAGTTTCTTTAGCTTTACTTTCAGTAGCTTTGCTCACTTCTTCAGTCGAAGACGTTGAGTTATGAGCTAAAGTATCTGACGTTTTTTCTACACTATTTTTTTGTTCTTTCTCGTCACCTATAGCACTTTTAAAACCTTTAATAGCCGAGCCTAAATCACCACCTAAGTTACGTAATTTTTTTGTACCAAATAATAACACTACAATAACGGCTACAATAACTAGTTGCCAAATTCCGATTCCACCCATAATAATTTCACTCCTACAATTTAATATTCACATGCCTAACTTATGTATTAGTTCATGATTTTAGTACCAACATTATATACCTAAATAATACCGGGAAACGAGTAAAAGCAGTAAATGAATTGTGAAATGATGAGCTAAAACAATATTTATTTTGTGGGTAGGTCTTTCTCAGTCAAAATAAACTATCAAAACAGGCGACTACGCAGCCGTCTTTATTTTGAGTTACATGCACTTAATAAAACTCCTAAATAATAATAATGCATACTTGTAAACAGTTTTTATAAATTGTATGAAAATTGAACACAAACTAGTATATTGCCAACTACAAATTTACTGCCATGTGAAATACTAAAACAGCCACTTTCGCTATTATCTTTATTAGTGATACTACCGTCAGCAGTTATTTCTATACCTTTGAAATCTTTTTTAGTGATGATGTTTACTACACCCGCGATAGCATCTGAGCCATAAATAGCTGAAGCGCCATCTTTTAAGATTTCAATCGTTTGAATCATTACAACAGGAATAGTGTTTAAATCTACCAAAGAGTCAGCGCCTGTAACCGAAGCCACCATGCCATGACTATTTAATAATACTAAAGTACGCTGCGTCCCCATATCACTAAGTTACCTGTTACATAGCCATCGAGTCATTATTAGATGTTGCTCCTAAACTTAAGCCTGATACAGCAGGCGGCATTGCTAATATCTATTGTTCTGAGTTGAGTGATGTGGCGGTAAGGGCAAACATCACCGTACGGTTCAATATATTCTTTTTGGCTATTCTTAGGCTCATTACTTCTAGCTTTTTATCGTGAGTTTATCGGAAACTAATGTTTATCAATTCACAATAATACTACTTAATTTATGTACAGATGTTCGTTTTCAAGTATTGTGACTTAGTTAAAGCTATATCGAAGTGGTACCTTTAAAGATAACAAATGTAAACATACGTGAACCAAGTAGTTATTATTTAGCTTACTTACTGAACGCAGTCAGCATCAGTAAGTATTTAACAACATAAAAGACAGTATTGTAGACATAAAAAAACCGACATTACGTCGGTTTATTCAAATAAAAGTTATTACTAAACGCTAATCAAATACCATAGTATTTTTTAATTTAGATAGGGCATTTTTTTCTAATTGCCTTACACGTTCGGCTGATATCTCGTATTTGTTAGCTAACTCTTGTAAAGTCGTTTTATCTTCCGTTAACCAGCGTGTTTTAATAATATCTTGGCTACGTTCATCAAGGGTAACTAATGCTGTTGATAAACGTTTATTAGCATGGTTGTCCCAATTATCATTTTCAACTTCAACCGCTAAATCTGATTGCTTGTCTTGAAGGTATTGCGCTGGTGAAAAATTACTTGCACCAAGATTATCATCATCGTCTTTAGATAACTCAAATGCTTGGTCATAGCTACTCATGCGAGATTCCATTTCCATAACATCTTTAGTTGTTACACCAAGGTTTTCAGCTACCGTATTGACTTCTTCAGTACTAAACCAACCTAAACGTTTCTTATTTTTACGTAAGTTGAAAAATAATTTACGCTGCGCCTTTGTTGTAGCCACTTTAACAATACGCCAGTTTTTAAGCACATATTCATGAATTTCAGCTTTGATCCAATGCACAGCAAAAGAAACTAAGCGCACGCCTACTTCTGGGTTAAAACGTTTAACAGCCTTCATTAAGCCCACGTTGCCTTCTTGCACTAAATCAGCATGGGGTAAGCCATAACCTGAATAACCTTTAGCAACATGAATAACAAAACGTAAATGCGACATAATTAATTCTTGTGCCGCTGATAAATCATTGTCGTTATAGAGACGAGTAGCAAGATCATGCTCTTTCTCTGCGGTTAGCATAGGGATGCTGTACGCGGATCGCTGGTATGCTTCGATACTACCACTTTGTGGAAGGGTAAGTTGCATTGCTTGACTCATAAAAACTCTCTCCATTCTTTTCTGTAAATCGATCTTTGATTTATTCTTCAATTCAGCCGCGATAATAACATACATCAATAATTTTGGCGATAGCAGCGACATGAACATTAGCCTAATAGACAAGGGTTAACAAGGCGATCTTTCAATTTTTATAGGAATTAAATGTGACGATTTGTAAGCATAGGAAATTATTAAGAATTAAGAATAGTTATACTTATTCAACTTCATGCTAAAACAGCTATAAATCAGTCCGCATTCGGTTCAATCGCTCTAATATGTTGACTTACTGAAATATAACTACCAACGAGGGCAAGTACAATTGCAAAACCAATCAACAGTAAAGCTTCACTCATTGCTAAGCCTTGTAATTGAAAATTACTTTGATAGAGTTCACTTAAATCACTGATAGCATAACCTAAATACCAAGCAAGAAGTGTTACCGCGATACAGGAAAGTATGCCACCAAAAATACCATACCAAATTCCTGAATATAAAAAAGGTCGCTGGATAAAGCTATCTGTTGCGCCAACCAACTTCATAATAGCGATAGCATCTTTTTCATTTAAAATAGCTAATCGAATAGTATTACCAACAATAAGTACTACAGATAAACACAATAATAAAGCGACTCCTAAGACAATATTTTCAATTAATCTAGCCATCGCTTCTAAACGAGTTAACCACTCTAAATCAAGTTTACCTTGTTCAACTTCACGTTCTTTACTCAGCTTTGCTAATAAAGCATTAGCCGCTTGGGCTTGGCTAGCTCTTTGTGTTGGTGTTACCAGTAGTGTTGCGGGTAATGGATTTTTATCTAAATACTCAAGTGATTGACCAAAGCCAGATAAAATTTTAAATTCTTTTAATGCTTGCTTGGCTGAAATATAACGTACTTCTGCAACATCATTATAAAGACTGATACGTTTGATTAAGTTTTGTGCACTCTTTTCAGTGGTTGATAACTTTAAAAATAAGGTGATTTGCGAAGCGCTATCCCATTGCTCACTAACTTGTTCAGCATTTTTAACAAAAAGGTGGAGTGTTGCCGGTAATGCCAGACTGATACCTAATACAAAAATTGTCATTATGGTGGTAAAAGGTGTACGCCATAAGTTACCTAAACTACCCACAGCCTGCTGAACATGTCGAATAGGCAAAGTCAAAATACGGGTTAATAAGCTTGAACGTGCTTTTAAACCGCTACTATGAATATTGCTCATCAGTCGCCCCTTGTGCTTGTAGACTGTCAACAATGCCATCATTAATCATAGTACCCTCTTTAAGAGTCAAGGTACGATATTTCATCCGTGCAATTAACCCTAAGTCATGAGTAGCAATTAATACGGTTACACCGGCAGCATTGAACTCTTCAAATAAACGAATGATATCTAAAGATAATTTTGGGTCTAGGTTTCCGGTTGGTTCATCAGCAAGCAGAATTGGTGGTTTATTAACAATAGCGCGCGCTATACCTACACGCTGTTGCTCACCACCCGATAACATATGCGGGTAACACTTTAGTTTAGCCGTTAAATGTACTTTGTCTAACGCGGTTGCCACGCGTTTTTTGATTTCTTTGTGGCTAACACCTTCGATAATTAAAGGTAAGGCGACATTATCAAAAACAGTACGGTCTTTAAGTAAGTTATGACTTTGAAAAATCATACCGATACCACGGCGGACATAGGGAACTTGTTTGTACTGAATGTCGGATAGTTCAGTATGATTTACTTGAATACTACCCGAACTGGGTTTTTCCATTAACGAGATTAATTTTAACAAGGTACTTTTACCAGCACCTGAATGGCCTGTTAAAAACGCCATTTCACCACTTTCTAGACTAAAACTTACTTGTTTTAATGCCAGAAAACCGCCTGGATAGGTTTTATTTACCTTATTGAAATTAATCATATTATTTTTATTTATTACACGAGTAAGTTGGCTAACTTAGCACAATTACTTGGCTTTTCTCATATTTATTTGCTGAAAAGAGCTTCAATAAAATCATCACTATCAAAAGGCCTTAAATCATCGATACCTTCACCAACACCTAAATATCGAATAGGAATACTGTGCTTATCTGCAACAGCAAAAATAACACCACCTTTGGCGGTACCATCAAGCTTGGTAATGGTTAAGCCCGTTAGACCTACAGCTTGGTCAAACAGCTTGGTTTGACTTAAGGCATTTTGACCTGTGCCAGCATCAAGGGTTAACATCACTTCATGAGGTGCATTAACGTCTAATTTTTTCATTACACGCACGACTTTCTTCAATTCTTCCATCAAATGCGCTTTATTTTGTAAACGGCCAGCAGTATCGGCAATGATGACATCAACTTTACGTGCTTTTGCAGCACTAATAGCATCAAAAATAACCGAGGCACTATCTGCACCAGTATGCTGAGCGATAACAGGGATACCATTACGATCACCCCACACTTGTAATTGTTCAACCGCTGCTGCTCTAAACGTATCACCCGCTGCAAGTATTACTGATTTACCCTGTGCTTGGAATTGCTTTGCTAGCTTTCCAATGGTGGTGGTTTTACCAACACCATTAACACCAACCATAAGCATAACAAAAGGCCCTTCACCTTCAGGAATAACTAATGGCTGGCTAACATCAGCAATAATTTTCTTTAATTCTATTTTAAGCAAGTCATATAAGGCCGAAGCATCTTTTAACTGCTTTCGACTAGCACTTTGCGTAAGTGAATCAATAATTTTCATGGTGGTTTCAACACCAACATCTGCCAATAGCAAATGAGTTTCTAACTCTTCAAACAAATCATCATCAATTTGTTTACCACGGAACAAATCAACTAAACCATCACCTAAGTTTTGCCTAGTTTGACTTAAGCCCTGCTTTAAGCGAGCAAAGAAACCAAGCTTAATCTCTGCTTTAACCTTTTCAGTCTCTTCAACTTTTAGTGCTGGCTCTGTCGAACTGTCAACTAGCGGCTGCACTACAACCTCTAGCGCTTTCTCGTCCGCAACGATAACATCATCAACATTTTTAACTTGCTCTGTAGCTTCCATTTCGGCTAATAATTTAGCCTCTGGTAGCTCTTCAATAGCCAGTTCACTCACTATATTAGTTTTAGCAAGCGGCACAATTCCTTCAATAATAGGCTCTGTTATTAGCTCTACTACTGGCTCTGTAGTATCGACACTTAGCTCTTCGATAATTCTATCGAGACCACTGACACCATCAGTAACATTAACAGAACTCGAAACAGCAGCAACGGAAGCTTCTGGCTCAACAGTTAGTTCAACCAATTGCTCGACTGACTCAGCTAGGAGTTCAACTGCTTCTTCTACTACAGTTGCCTCTTCTGCTTCAACAGCGGCTTCAATTTCATTGTTACTTTCTTCAGTACTTGGTTGCTTTTCTTTTTTGCCAAAGCCTAACCAAGACAACATACCTTTTTTGTTCGACACTTTTAGCTACCTAAATATATTACAGACTGAATTTGTTTGCTGTGATACCAAGAGGAATAATTAATCTACTTGGTATAAACAGTAAACAAGGATAAAATTGGCACTATATTAGCACTTAATAGAAAAATTGTCAGTGATATGAATCAAGCAAAAAAACAACTAAGTAAAAAACTCCTTTCCAGAAGAGGTCAGGGTAAATCTGCTGGTAAAATACGTATTATTGCTGGCAAATATAAAGGAAGAAAATTACCAGTATTAATGGCTGAAGGATTACGCCCAACCACTGATAGGGTGAAGGAAACGGTCTTTAACTGGCTTATGCCCTATATTAGCCAAGCTAACTGTTTAGACTGCTTTGCTGGCTCTGGTAGTTTAGGTTTTGAAGCCTTGTCACGTGGTGCCGCTCAAGTAACCTTAGTAGAATTAAATAGATCCGCAGCAAAACAACTTCTCGAGAATAAAGCATTACTCAAGGCTGATAACCTTACTGTTATTCATAGTGACGTGCTTATTTTTCTTAACGAAGGTTTCCTTAAGCCAAGTTCTGCCTCAAGTGATAATAAGCCGTTTGATTTAGTTTTTCTAGACCCGCCTTTTAGACAGCAATTAGTAGAACAAGCCACACAATTATTAAATCACTGTGGTTTAGCCGAAGATGCACTCATTTATGTTGAAATGGAGGCAGAAAGCCAACAAGTTATACCAGAAAACTGGCAATTACTTAAAGAAAAGTTAGCTGGTCAAGTTATCTATCAACTTTATCAATATCAACCTTAGTATTAACTTTAGTAATACCCTTAGTGACACTCTAGTCTTGGAGACAACGACGATGTTTATTGATTACCTAGATACACCCTTGGGTTTATTTGAATTTATGGCAACCGAGCAAGGTATTTGCCAAGCCATCTTTTGTGGTGATAAGGCTTGTGATAATAAAGTGTCTACTGAGCAACAAACCCAAGGTACAGTTAATAACATTACCGCACAATGTAAACAGCAATTAATAGAATACTTTACCGGGCAACGTACGGTTTTTACCGTACCATTAAATCCACAAGGCACGCCATTTCAACAGAGCGTGTGGCACTGTTTAGGTCAAATTCCTTTTGGTGCGGTAAAATCCTATGGTGAAATAGCAAAAATGATCAATAAACCAAAATCAGCTCAAGCAGTTGGTGGTGCTAATGGTAGAAATCCGATTACACTCATTGTCCCTTGTCATCGAGTTATTGGTAGTAATGGCTCATTAACGGGTTATGCGGGAGGCATTGAACGTAAATTATGGTTATTAAATCATGAAGGAGTAAAGGTCAAAATATCTGATAAAAATGACCAATTAGATATTAATAATGTACTTCATAAACGCCAAAGTAAAACACAGTTTCTACGCTAATCACTACTATTTCAATCAAGGTTCACTGCGCTAAAAACAAAAAAGGAGTGCTTCTCAGTACTCCTTTATAAAATCTACTTTTACCAAAATAAAATAAAACTAGCTGATTAATATTTAGTGCTTATTTTTTGGGTCTTAGTTTTAAGTCATGAAAATCAAAACTAAAGTCAGTTGTCTTTGATACTGCTTTCATGGTGACGTAGTTAATACCACCGTCTTCATTTAAATTAAAGTTAACAAACGCATCAGCCTCAAGCGTTCTATCATGCCAACGAACAATAAAAGTATTATGCTGATAATGCTCTAAAGTACCTTTTAAGTCTTCGGTATTACTAAACTGCATATATAATTTATTATTTTTAAAACTAACCTTAATTTCGCCATACCAGTTATCCACATACGTATTGGCATAATCACGTAATGTTAATGAATGTCTTGAGTTTTTATGAACTGAATTAGCCGCTTTCGCTAAGCGTTTTTCTTCTTTAGCGGCACTTTTTTGCTGTTTGGCGTGATAATAGCCAATCCAATCTTTTTCTGGTAATTCAAGATACTCATTTAATATTTGCTGATAAATGGCATTGAAGGCATACCCTGACTGCTGATTTGTTAAAATCACCATAGCGAGATTCTCTTCTGGTACCAGTACCACTTTTGACACCATACCTAAAATACCACCACTGTGATGAATTAACTTCACCCCATGATAGTCTTTCATAAACCAGCCTAAACCATAGGCAGAAAAATGTGTTTTATCTTGCTGAGTCGCTTTATCTGAAACTGATAATAATGTTTGCGCCTTCCACATGGTACGGCTTTGCTTAGCTGAAAATAGACGAGGAGACTTATCATCAATCTTAGTGCCGTAAGCGCCTTTATTTAACTGAGCCTGTAACCACAAGCTCATATCGCTAACACTTGAGGCAACTGAACCCGCTGATGAAAACTTCTCTAAAAAGTTACCACCTACAACATTGAGTTCACCATCAAGTGGTACATGTGCTCTGGCTACATTTTTATTCTGCGGCTCAATTAAGGAAAAGGTTGCTCGGGTATTGTGCATACGAAGCGGGGTAAAGATACGTTCTTGGATAACATCACTCCAAGGCTGACCAGTAACACGTGTTATCACTTCACCAGCAATAATGTACATTAAATTATCGTAGGCGAATTCACTACGAAAGCTCGATACTTCAGGTAAATACTTTAAACCCTTAAGAATATCGGCATTAGTTAAGCTAGTATGCGGCCAAATCATTAAGTCACCAGCACCTAATCCTAAACCTGAATTATGCGCTAATAAGTCAGTAATGGTAAATTCGCGGGTTACATAGGCGTCAGGCATCTGAAATTCAGGGATAATATCAGTAACCTTAGTATGCCAAGTTAGCTTACCCTCATCTACTAAGTTGGCCAATAACGCTGCGGTCATCGCTTTAGTGTTTGAAGCAATACCAAATAAGGTATCAGCGGTAACCTTAGCTGATTTACCCTGTTCAATCACACCGAAACCTTTGCTCATTAACACTTTATTATCTTTGATAATAGCTACTGCTACACCAGGTACTTGGAAAGTACTCATAGCGAGGGCAACAGCTTTTTCAATCTTGAAATTTTTTTCAGCCATGTTACTTGCATAGCTTGATGCAATAGATGACAAAAGTAATATCATGGGAAATATGGTACAACTAAGTAACTTCATATTAGCTTCCTTTAATAAGATTATTATTTTTATGTAAGCGTTAAGCAGACTTAACTTAACCGATCTCTATGCCTAAATTTGATAACCCTTCAGATAAGCTCATTTGCTTAGCTAACTTACAGGTACGTTTATCGGCGGCAGCAAATTTAAGAAAATTGAACAACTCATCTTGCGTATCTTTTTCCCATTGTATAAGTGGGTGTCCATCTAATTGCTCTGCAGTGATGTCTTCCGCTTCTTCTAGTAAAAGCAACTCGACATAATAACTAACGCTATTATGAGAAAGACGACTGATACTTTGAATATCGTCTGTATCAATTTCTGCTACTTTTTGTTTCTTCAATGGCTTAACTTGCATTAATTGCCATAAAGCCGAAAAGGCCATACAAGCGTCAAGCGCAGGAAATACACCAAAAAAATCAAATGCTTCAGGATCAGGGGTTTCAGCTTCTAATTTGAGTAATTGGGCTTCACTATTAATTTTTACCGTATTACTGTTATCAAGCCATTGCCAAATAATGTCGAGTTGATTACGTAATACTTTAGCATTACCAAAGTCAGCGGCTTCACTAAACATTTGATAATTAGGTAACATGCGTTCAAGTAGCGCTGCAGAGAAAGCAATTTGATGCCAATGACTTAACTTGGCAAAAGGAAGGTGAATAGCCACTTAGATATATACTCAGTTTAGATAATTAACTGGATTATACCCAAGCTTAGTCAAAATGCGAATAAGCTTGGTTTTATCATGGCTTTTTTGTCGGTTTATAGTGGTCTAATTGTATATATATCGAAACAACTAATTTGTTAATTGCTTCTGAGCATATTCAAACTTCAATCGATATTCAGTCAACTTATGCTCTAACTCATTAGTTTGAACGTTAAATTGAGATTTTTGTTCGCTATTATCACTGATTAACTGATGGTTCTCATCGCGTAAGAATTTAATAGTTTCTCTCACTTTATCATTTTCAACTTCTTGTTTCTCACGATTACTATTAAATCTGTTCAAGATATTCTCTTGTCCCTCTTGGGCAATTTTAACTTGATCATTTAGTACACTAACTTCTTGCTGATATAATTTTATATCATTTTGTTCTGTTTCAACTTGTTCTTTAAGTTGTACGTTAGCTTTTTCTAATTCAATAATATTTTGCTGTGCTGCTGCCTGCAATTGCTTTGATTGCTGACCCGCTTCATTAATTGACTTTATCTCATCAAGGTGTAATTGCTTTGTTTTTTCAACCCCCTCATTAATTGACTTTATTTCATTATGAAGTTGCTGTTTTTCAATGCCTCCTTGTTCAGTTAACTTAATAATTTGTGCTTGGAAGTCTTGGCTTTTTTGTTCAGCTTGTTTATTTTTATCTTGCGCTGTATCAATAGATTTTTGTTGATCTGATAACTGCTGTTGTAACTCAGCTTTGCCATTTTGTTCCTGTTGAACCTGCTCAGCTAACTGAGACATCTTTAGCTCTAACTCTTTAACGTTACTAACACTGCTTTGTAATGTTTCAGCTTGAACACGAGCACTTTCACTTTCAAGTAACTGAAGTTTTTCAGTTAACACATCAATTTGTTTTTTGGCTGAGGCTTCAGCTTGAGCTTTGATCGCTGCTACTGTTTCATATTGTTGCTTTTCACTCAGCTGAATATTTTCAGTTAACACATCTATTTTTTGCTTCGCTGACGCTTCAACTTGCGCTTTTATGGCAGTCAACGCTTCACCTTGTTTCTTATCACTTAACTGAATTTGTTCTTTAGCAACATTAAGTTGCATAGTTAAGCTTTGTTCTTGTTCTGTTAGCACCATGATGCGGCCATTTAAGCCATCGATTGCTTGATTTTTATCATTAAGCTCTTGTTCTGTTTCTAGTAATTTCTCGTCTAACTTGTCGTTATTACTTTGCTTGCTCTCTTGCTGCTGCGTTCCTTGCTGCTTTAAATTAATAATATTTTTTTCTAAACGCTCAATCGTTTCTACATAATTAATACTATTTTGCGTCAGTTCTACTTGGAAATCTTGTTTCTTAACACCAGCATCAAGCTCTTTTTCAGCAAGCTGTTGCTTGAGTAAGTGAATATCATTAGTTAACGTAAGTTCTTTTTCTGATGAGTTTTTGTTCTGCTGATCGGTAGTTTGGATAATTTCCGCTTTAACTGCTGCAGCTATCAAGTGAGTTATCTTATCTTCTACTTGAATATAAACATCACTTGCTAGGCTTTGTATTTGTTCTTCCACATCCTTAGAAAGTTTACTTTTGTTGACCATACTATTCTCGTTATTATAAATCACTACTATGGCTAAATTACCACAGGTTCATCAGCACAGGAATATGAAAAGTAACTTTTCTTAACAAAAAATTATAAAAAAAGAGACAAAAGCCTCTTTTTTATTTTTAAAAACCTTTTTAAGGTCCGTTCAAAGGAAGAGTTAACTCTCTATAGTTGCAGTTTCAGTTTCAGCTTCTTGCTTAGCCAGTGGGGTAATTTGAATACCTGATATTTGATCTTTACCAGTAAGATTACGTAGTTGCACTAAACGGTTAATTTGACCTAATGAACCTAACATTGCATAAATTGGTACAAATAAGCCGCGTTTGTGAAAATCTAAAACTTTATCATCCGCTAATAATTTCACTTTCTCTTCACTAACTGTAAAAATACCTGTAAGTTTTTTCTTTTCGCCATTAGCAAAATCAATATTTAACTCAAGCTCTTGTAATAAATCATTTTCTTCTAATTCTTTAACAAAATTCTCTGTCATTTTTTCGTTTTCATATAAACGACCTAATGAATTTTGTACATTAGTTAATAATTCTGACTCTTTACCATCTTCTTCAAATATTGCTAAGTCTTTATCTTCACCAACTAAAGTACTATCCATATCAACACAGGCTGTTAAGGTATTTTCTTTATCTGGATCTAAACCTAACGCAAATGGCGCCATGCCTACACTTTGTGGTATTGACAAACCATTCCATTTTGCATCGTTATAGAATAAGTTCTCACTTGCCTCTAAACCTAACATAACAACACTGCGGTAACGTGGTGATTCTGGATTTTTAATGAATACTACAGGAAAACTTGCTGATGCTTGTGCGTATTCAGCGGCAGTTACTGAAACAATGTGTTGTCCGGCAATGTGTGCAAGATCGCGTTTGCTAGCAAGCTTAAGATTTTGATGTTGTTCTTTTCTAATAGGTACAAAATTAGCCATGATTTTATCTCTTGTAAATGCTTTTATTGAGCATATTTTTATAATATTGTAATTGAACTATATGTAATACCAGCATGGTATAACTAGAATGAAATTACTGCGTTGTTATAAGTTATGGAGACACTTAATTAGCTTTCAATGCTAAACTTAATATTATTTACTAAATAACTTACAAAATAAAATTATGTTTCAAAAGACGTTTACATTTTTCACTTTATTATTGCTCACTACGAATGTCTTAGCTATGCCTAAAATAACAGTGAAAAATCAACGTAACATCAATGGGTTTGCTGAAACACAAGTTATAAACAATACCATGGAAAATTTAATCTGTTATGTTGCCATCGATGGCCATAAGAAACTCTTCCGCCTCAAAGCAATTGAATCTTCAAGATGGTTTACTGCAACAGATATTCGATTTAACCATACGAATTTTAGCGTTTGGTGTGATTATTTGAAGTTATACCCTAAATATCAAGAAAGGTAAGAACAGATGTTATTTAAGTAAAATTAGCTTACTTGCATGACAATCTAGTAGCTCGATTATGTTAGAGAGAAATAATTTAGTAAGCCCTATAAATTAATAATACGTTAGCTTTACTGAATATCTACATTCATACTGAAAATTAAAACCATAGAGTGTCGTTCTTTCTACTAAAATAACCAATTGTTTTAAAATAATAAAATACAAAAAACGTTTGTATTGGATTGTATGAACAACGTAAAAGAATAAATAAACTCTTCAAATTAGGTGCCATATTCGTTGCTTTACTAAGCCACTCTGCATATTAAACCATTTATGACTGTAATAACTTATCTAAATGGCTTCGGTACAAAAAACTTTACCAAGTATTGATTCAACCGACCCTATTCGTGATACTTACGCACACTTAATGTCGTTAAAACAACGTAACCCTGATTTAAAAATATTATCTTCTGTTGGTGGTTGGATGTTATCAGACCCGTTTTATGGTTTTATCCAAAAAATTTTGTCGCCTCAATAAAGCATCAATACAAGCTAGCATAGCTATTTTACCACTGATGCTGATAACGACTCATTAATTTACACATGACAAGTGTCAACTGGTTTAACACTTGCAGGCTCAGGCGCTAATATAACCTTAACTGCTGGTCATGGTACTCGGTATCAACACAAAGTTTTACTATAACCATAACCAAAAAAGACACTGCTGGTAGTAATACGACGTAGGATAGTAGTAAAAGTTATAATACTGGCGATACGGTTATTTATAACGAAGTAACTTATAAAGCTAACTGGTGGACTAAAGGTGAGGCGCCAGAGATTGCCGATGTTTAGAAAAATAACTATAAGCATGCTAAATAATTAATAGTCTTTCTCACACGGAAGTGGATACCTTTTTAGGTATAAAACTATAGATTAACTTCTGACACTTTTACACCTAGGTTCGCCCTAGCTACTTTTTTTCCAAAAACGCTTCATCGCTTTGGGCTCTAATCGCTACTGCAAATACCGCGATACACCTCAAAATCATGTATATGTGCTAATAACCAGAGATTTATAAAGTAATTTACCGTAAAATAGTGCCGTTTTTCATCACCTCTAGGGATTCAATAACGTGCAAACACTTGCTCAACTTAAATCAGGCAAACTCACTGGCATTCGCCAATTAAAACTATCTGAAAATTTAAGTACTTTTCCCCTTGAAATTTTAACCTTGACTGATAGCTTAGAAATTCTAGATTTATCTCATAATACCTTATCAACTCTGCCTGATGAACTGGCACAACTAACCAAATTAAAAATAATTTTTGCTTCACAAAATAAATTTGAACACTTACCCGAAGTATTAGGAAAATTGCCCAACCTAGAGATGGTTGGTTTTAAATCAAATCAAATAAAAACAGTTACTGAAAAGTCACTTCCTACGCAATTACGTTGGTTAATATTAACGGATAACGTCATTGAAACCTTACCAAATAGTTTAGGTGAACGACCACGATTACAGAAGTTAGCCTTAGCTGGCAACCAATTAACGTATTTACCGCAAACATTAGCGCAAGCTCACAACCTTGAATTAGTACGTATTTCTGCTAATAAGTTAACCGAGTGCCCTGAACAGTTACTCAATCTTCCTAACTTAGCTTGGTTTGCTTTTGCAGGTAATCCCTTTTCAACGGCTAACAATAACAGCGAAGCGAATGCCGAAACTCACGCTGACGTTCACGCCAAAATAAAGTCAGTACCTCAAGTATCATCGGCAAGTTATACCTTAGAGAAAGTTTTAGGACAAGGTGCTTCAGGCGTAATTTCAAAAGCATATTGGAATACACAGCAATCACAATTTCCTGATGATATTGCCGTTAAAGTTTTTAAAGGTGAAGTCACCAGTGATGGTTATCCACAAGATGAATTACAAGCCTGTTTACAAGTAGGAAAACATCCAAATTTGGTTGAATCATTAGCGCAAGTTAGCGAACCAAACTATCTTGCATTAATTATGAGTCTTATTCCTGAGAGCTACCGAAACTTGGGTTTACCACCTTGTTTTAAAAGCTGTACTCGAGACACCTTTCCGCAAGGTTTCAACTTACCTATTATGCTTATTAACCATATAGTAAGCCAGATGCAAGATGTGTTTACACACTTACATAAAAACCAAGTATGCCATGGTGACTTATACACTCATAACACCTTATTTGACGTGCAAGGTAATATCATTTTTGGCGATTTTGGCGCAGCTACTAGCTACCAAATGCTAACGCCTGCTCAGCAAGAAAAAGTACAAAATATAGAACACAGAGCGTTAAATCACTTTATCGATGATTTACTCAGTGTTTGTACTGAAGAAGATAAAAAAAGTGCAACATTTAACACACTAAAGCAGCTCATTGCGTAAATAATGACCGCAAACTAAAACAAGGAAGTTCATACCCATCATCAATCAAGATCTGCGATTTAGAGTGCTTGAGCAATTTTAATTCAAGGTGCTGTGATGAAATAGGGTTATTCAGGAGAATATGCTACATCCCTGTAGCGTCGTTATAAATCACAGCAACGATGAAGTGATGTTGCTCAAGCGCTTCTTCAATGGCTTTAAAATCAAGAAAAAACAGGCTAAACAGATCAGTAAGTTCTCTATCTATTTATTAGTACTATTTATTACCTTGGTAATCACGGCTTATATTTTTGATCATCCACCTCAAAAGATAGTGTTGATTTACCTAGGTCTCAGTTTTATTACCTTTCTCGCTTATACCTTTGATAAATCTAAAGCGTAACGTGGAGAATGGCGTACCCAAGAAAGTATCTTACATTTATTAGCCTTAATTGGCGGTTGGCCTGGTGTAGTATTGGCGCAACAAATACTAAGGCATAAATCTAAAAAAATAGTCTTCAGACTCGCTTTTTGGTTTACCATAATTGCTAACTCAACTGTATTAGCCTGGTTGATGTCAGCGCACGGCGAGCCGATTTTAAGGCTACTTACTTAACTATAAGAGCAGAATATAACTAAAGCAGACTCAGTAAAAAACAGTATTAATATACTAAAAGAAAGGCTAAGCCTTTGCGCTAAGTAACGTTATTGATGATTTTTTAGCCATTCAGCTAGTAGTGGAAAATGATCAGTAACAGCCTCTGGGTGAGTCAGAATATTAATGTGGTCGTAATCTACAGCATGGCCATTCTTTTTTGACAGTAAATTAAATTTTGCTTGATGGTTAGATGACTCGGCAATAAACGCTTTTACATCTTGCTCATGCCCTAAAAATTTATCTTTTACGCCGGTAAAGTGCCACGACGGTGGCCATGATATATTTTTCGCTGCTTCTTCATAATTAAAACCATCATGTGGATCTATCCAAGCGCCTTTTTTAATCCAAGCAACACTCTGTATAAGGGATTTTTTTGTTTCATTGTCTGAACCAATACCATACCTTTTAGCGTCTAAAAAACCATTTTTATTGGCTAGTTTTATGGCAAATTTATTCCAGAATAGAGTCACTTTTAAAAACTTTTCCACGCTTTTTACACTGACCATTCTTTTTGTACCAAAACAGGTGTTACTCAATACTTGTGATAAACGCTCTGGATAACGAACCAAACAACTCGCCATTAATACTCCTCCCCATGAATGCGAGACAACATGCATGGCTTTATTGGTATGTTTAGTTATGTAATCTAGAAACATCGAAATATCTTGAGTAATAGTTTCGAATTGACCAAAGTCAGAATTGGCACTTATTAAGGGAGTACTTTTCCCGCGACCACGAAGGTCTGCAACATACACATCAAAGCCTTGTTCAGCTAAATAACAAGCTAAGCCTTTACCTTTTTTAGTATAAAAAATATGGCCATTCTCTATCACACCGTGGATCATTAAAACTGGTATTCCCGTTGTGTTCTTGGAAATATGACGAAGATGTAATTGGAAATCTTCACCTTGAATATATAACGACTGTTGCTTCATTGTTTACTTATAGCCTCTATAATTTACTACGACCAAAGGTCTGACCACTGGCCATTAGCATACAGTTTAATAAGATATCAGCAACAAGCATCATGCTTTTTCACTAAATTGATTGCTACTATGCCATAACAGTGATCAAAATTTAAAGATGATAAATTTTCAAATCCAACGTACGTGATTGAGCAATAGATAATATTAGAATTGAGCGCAACGCAGGAATTGTAGATTAAGACCGTGTTAAGTCGAACAATTAGTTAGTACAATTGATATAACGTTATATAGATGCTATTTACACTTAAGAAAAAAATGTAGAGATCTAGCAAAACTAATACTAGCTTAAATTTTTGGTCAAGTTAATCAGGACAATATTTATGGTGTTGTCAGTTGTAATGATTCTTAATATGCTTAACAAGTGACACTAACTAGGAATTTTGAACGGAGTTACCATAGAAATAAAATGAAGGGTACTTTTAAGCTACTCACCTAAACTATGAATAACGAGTACTTTATATTCAATAAAAAAAATAGTTTAAATTATTAAGGATACTCTTTACAAAATTAAGTGGCTATATATTCTATCAATGTTTCAATTTATTCGATTATTAAGGCAAAACGTCGATCAATAACTGGTTATTTATCGACGTTTTAACACTGAGAATCGGATAAAGGGAAATATTGAACAAGTACTGCTTATCCAGAGCTCAGGTTAACTAACATTGACCTATTAAAGAGCTCATTCTCTGACTTATAAACCAGTTGCAAAAAATATCTAGATAATTTGACTCAATTAAAATAAATTAAAAAATCAAATAAAGCCCACCAATCATCCCGCGCTGAATTATAGAGTTAATTTACACTCGTAATTTCATCACGGTATCAATATCTTCTGCAGAATGACGCTCAACCACTTGTTGCCATTCTTCACCCCAAGAACAATTTACAATACGTCCTCGTTGTACCGCTTCTCTATTTTCAATCAACTTTGCCCAACGCATGACGTTTTTATAAGTTCTCACTTGTACAAATTCTGCCGCATCATACAAATTACCTAAGACTAAATTACCGTACCAGGGCCATACCGCTATATCTGCAATGGTATACTCTTCACCGGCAACAAAAGTATTTTTAGATAGTTGTGTATCTAATACATCTAACTGACGCTTCACTTCCATAGTAAAACGATTTATAGGGTATTCCTGCTTTTCATCAGCATAAGCGTAAAAATGTCCAAATCCTCCCCCTAAAAATGGTGCTGAACCTTGTGCCCAAAACAACCAGTTAAACGTTTTAGTTCGTGCATTACCCTCTTTTGGTAAAAACTGACCAAATTTCTCGGCTAAATGAACAAGGATTGATGCTGATTCAAAAACATTGACCTCTTCACTTCCTGATTTATCAGTCAACGCTGGAATTTTTGAATTAGGATTTATATCAACAAATCCTGATGAAAATTGCTCACTTTCACCGATATTAATCAAATAAGCATCATATTCTGCCGCTTTTATTCCTAAAGCTAAGAGCTCTTCTAAAAGAATGGTCACTTTTTGTCCATTAGGCGTACCCAAAGAATGAAGTTGTAAAGCATGTTCACCTTTGGGTAATTTTTTTTCATACCTTGCCCCTGATTCAGGACTGTTTATATTTGCCCATTGGTTACCACCCACAGCGTCATTAACCCAAACTTTAGCTGGCGTATACTCATTACTCATAATTTCTTCTCCTGATTAACTTGCAAGTATGGTTCAGATAAACGATTTCACAATCAATATCATTTCTCACGTTAGCTTTATAAATTGCTTCACAAATATTTCTCGATTGGCAACAATTGTAAAAATCGTGATTTTATTCGTTCCGAATGGTCAGTCTCTGGCTCGTTTTCCCAGTGTTTTGTACCTGAATACCAACGAGTTTTTCCCTCATATAAACCTAGGCGCCAGCTGTTATCTTCATTCATCGCCTGTTCCATATCATTAGCAAGACTTTCAGCAACACTCTGGCTTTCAATAATGAGCAGTGACTCAGTATTGAGGTAGGTTGAACGTAAGTTGAAGTTAAAAGAGCCGATACCCGCTATGCGTCGGTCAAATACGATAGACTTTGCATGAAGACCGTAGGCCGCTGTCGGTGAGCACTTAGATAAGTCTCTGGTAGACTCTTCGCATAGATTCGTAGTTGGCTTCAACTCAAACAACTGCATACCGTGATCAAGCATATCCCGACGTCGACCTGCATAACCAGAATGATTAGCAACTAGGTCATTAGAGGACATCGAATTGGTCAATGCTTTTATCTGAATCCCATTGCTGGACAACTTCCGCAACGCTGTTAATTGGTGGTCATCAAATATCAAATAAGCGGATTCAAATAATATCTCTTGTTCAGACTGCTGAGCCAATTTGGCTAATAATTTAGCCGTAGCCTTAGGCTCGCTGGTATTGTCAACATCAACAGGTACTGGTCGATCAGAAACAAAACCTGCTTGAACCCAGTTCATCTCACCCAATAAATCTTTTAAAAAACGATTTGCACTATTTTTTCCTTCGGGCAAAGCCGGATAATGCTTGTAATGGGGAGCAGCTACCTTATCTAAGACACTTAAATCTGATAAAACCTTATCAGTTAATAAATTAACTGGATAAGACCAACGACTATTCCAGTATTTTACAAAACTAACTTTGATATCTCCGACCACAGTTCCCATTACCAGTACATCACGATCACGAAAATTTATTTCATCAGAAAGGTCAAAATATTCATCGCCAATATTACGCCCACCAACAATAGACAGAACACCGTCGACGGTAAATGACTTATTATGCATACGACGATTTAGACGAGAAAAGTCTGAGAGAAAATCAAACCACTTTGCTAACCCTCTACGACTGGAGGTAGGATTAAATATGCGTATCTCTATTTGAGGATGAAGATCAAGTGCTGCTAACAAGCTCTCTCGTTCGTTAAGATTAATATCATCAAGCATTACCCTAACTCGCACACCGCGATTGGCGGCTGCTACCAAGCGACTTGCTAGATATTTTCCAGACGCATCAGCGTTCCAAATGTAATACTGGATATCGATGCTGTATTCAGCTGTTTCGATAAGTGCCAATCGCTGTGATAATGCATCCCAGCCGGAATCCTGCAACAGAACAGCACTTGTTCCTTGTGTAGACTGTTCTGGTCGATAAGAGCCTGTTAATTTAGACAATGTACTAATGGATTGGGTGATTAGTGGTTCAATCGGGTGCTTAATCTCCTCAGGCAGTGACGCGCACCCTGAAAGAATACTCACTATGAGCATGATTATACTAAAACTTTTTAGCTCCTGCATGTGTTAGCTTCCCTTTTTAACGTTGAATAACCCGTTCTGCTCTTACTTATGCAGCGACAATAAAGTTGGTGTGTAAGGCGGAAAATTTCTCTTAATATTTGAACGTCTACGCATTTTATAGCACATTTAAGTAATTATTTTCTGGTGACTTTAATCAAAGGAACGACAAGAGGATGTCATGCCCATTCAAATCAAAGTAAAAACCAAATTAAACCACTTGCCCACAGGCATAACCACTGGCCCAGCAAAATTGGAAGTTATAGCCCCCTAACCAACCTGTAATATCAATCACTTCACCAATAAAAAATAATCCTGGCTGTTTTTTGCTTTCAAAGGTTTTGCTTGAGAGTTCATCCGTATTTACGCCACCTAATGTAACTTCGGCAGTACGATAACCCTCAGTACCATTTGGCTTGATTTTCCATGCATGTAAGTATTCACTTAATGTGGTAATTTCAAGATGATTAAGTTGTTTGATTGGCTTATCGACAATAACGCCGTCTTTTACCAAAATCTCAACAAAACGTTTCGGTAATAAGGTCGCTAGTAAATTTTTTACTGATTTTTGCCCTTGGTCTTTTTGCCATTCGCTTAAGGTTTCGCTTAGCTTATATTCTGGTAATAAGTTAATAGTTACCGCCTGCCCTACCCGCCAAAAAGAAGAGATTTGTAATATCGCAGGTCCTGATAAACCACGATGGGTAAACAAAATATTTTCTTTAAAGCTTGTGCCATTTTCGCTGATGACTTCGGTCAACAAGCTGATGCCAGATAGGCCATCAAAACGTTGTTTATCATGATCATGCAAGGTAAAAGGTACTAATGCAGCAATAGTTTCAAGTACGTTTAAATCGAATTGCTCAGCAATTTTATAACCTATGGGTGAAGCGCCTAATTTCGGCATAGTTAAACCACCTGAGGCCACCACTAACGATTTGCATTGGTAACTTTTATCATTAGTTGTCACGCTGTAACCTTCATCAATTTTGGTGACCGACAAAACTTCAGTGCGTAGGTTAACCTGCACACCAGCCCATTCACACTCAGTGAGCAACATATCAACAATATCTTGAGCACTGCTGTCACAAAATAATTGACCTAAGGTTTTATGATGATAGTCAACCCCATGACGTTCAACCAATTCAATAAAATCTTGCGCTGTGTAGCGGCTAAGCGCCGATTTAGCAAAGTGCCGATTTTCACAAATATAATGCTCAGGACCAGCATTTTCGTTGGTAAAATTACAACGACCACCGCCAGAGATAAGAATTTTTCTACCTGGGCGCTTGCCCATGTCGAGCACGGTAACCGATTTACCTCGATAACCTGCGGTAGCGGCACACATTAAACCGGCTGCGCCAGCACCTATGACTAATACGTCTGTTATAACCACAAAAAACCTTATTACTGTTAAATACTATTACAACGACTAGTATAACAAGGTATGGTTTAATAAGTTGGTTAAGTGAATTAACTGAGCTAATTCGCTAATTTGGATTGTTAGCAACAAAAAGGCATCTAATGATGCAATAATATTAATAAACTATGAGTCTTGTGATGAATATTACTAAGAATATTCATCACTAACGCAAGGATTTAAATCACTTTGCATACATTCGTTAGCTTATTTTAGTGAGTAAATTGTCCCAATCGGCAGCTGAGGCATTACCCTCTTGGCGATAACCAAAGAGCGTTAGTATTGTTTCACCTTGCTTATTGAAGAACTCAACAGAGCTCACTACCACCGTACCTTTATCGGTTGGTTTTCTAACAATATAGGCACTATCGAATTCATCTAGTTTAGCATGTAAATTAAAGTCACTATCAAGTACGTTATACCACTCTCCCATTTGTTTTAACTTGTGTACTTGCCCAGAAAATATTTGAATCATGCCTTCGTTACCCACAAACGCCATTAATTCTACGTTATAGTCTCGCGCTTTTTCTAAAATAGCGGGTAAACATTGACTACTTACCTGGGTAACCCATTGGCTACCAGCAAGCCTGAGTGCTTGTGTTCTTGAGACATTAAACTTTTTTAACATGCCAAGAAAATGATGTACATCTTGCAGATCAGCCCAGGCTTGTTGAAAATCAGCAACGGCAATATTATTATCCGCTAATTCAATTTCTTCTGATGCTTGGTAAGGCTGTACTTCAATACTTGGCGATTGCTCAGCAAGGCTAAAACGGTCAACAATTTCATCAAAAGCGTTAAGATCACTTTTGGGTGTAGTGTAGACTTTATGCACAGCACGACCATGGTGATCAAAAAATTGTACACTGTTTAATTTCTCAGTTTTTTGTGCAAAAGCAAAGCGCCATTTATCTAAAAATATACGTAAATCAATGCCCTTAGGGTTAATAGCCATCGCCATTTTACTGTTGCCATGTTCAGACACATACAGTTTTTCATAAGCGCCTTTAAGCTCGTTCACTACCGATTTATTACGCGTTAATGCCATAACATGATTAAGCTTTTTAAAGGATTTCAGTAGGTCGACAAATTGGCTATTATCAAGCTGAACTACCTCAGTTTTACCAATATGAGCAGCTAGAAGTTCTGCTTCAGACACTGCCATTTTATTAGCTACATCAACAAAGCGTAACTTTGGTTCTTGTTCTTTAATCGCTTGATATTTTGTGAGTAATGCATTCATTGTACTTTCAACTTTTGGTTTAAATTAACAAATGTCATGTTAATATTTTTATAATAGAATTTTGATGGTTCAAAAAAGGGGACTTAGCCCCTTCATAATGGTTAAAAAGCGAAACTTAATTGGGTTTTAATGTTACGACCAATGCCGTATTCACCCACGGCGCCACCTGTACCGGCAATAACTTGGTACTCTTCGTCTAATAAATTATCAACGGCTACACCTAAGTTCAGGGATTCAGTAATAGCCCAATTTACGTAAAGATCAACTAAGGTATAAGCGTTATGGTCTGCAAGTGTGATATTGCCCATACGATCTTGTTCTTGAACATCTTTACGTTTACCCACATTAACCACTTTTAAACCTGTGGTAACGTCACCATCAAAGAAGTACAGGCCAGTGTTCAAAGCAATTTTATCGGCAGGTAAGTACCACATTTTTTCACTGTTTTGGTCCGTGCCTGAAATGTTACTGTAAGTAAAATTAGTAAAGCCCCACAGTGCTGAATAGTTCACTTCAAATTCAATACCATCTCGATCGTTAGCCCCAATATTGCTATACCTTGGGTTAGGCATTGGGTTAGTCACTTGATCAGTATTACTTAATATTTCGTCATCAACACTGATGTCAAAATAGATTACTCTGGCTGTTAAGGCGTCAATATCACCGAAAATTCCGCTATCGCTGAACGTTAAGCCGATTTCTTTACTGGTGCTTGATTCAATGTCTAAATCAAGATTGGGTAAACGTCCTTGGTATTGGTCATACACCTCATCTAACAAAGGCGCTCTAAAGCCTTCCTGGTAATTAACAAAGGTCGAAAATTGCTCGTTAATTTGATAAATCACGGATGCAGCTGGTACAACCTGATCATGTGAAATTTTAGTATCAGTAGGTGCTAATGCTTGTGTAAATATGTCAGTTGCTGTGGTGTCGTATGTTTCATAGCGAACACCAGCAATCAAGGTAAAGTCTTGCCAAATGTATTCATCTTGAACATAAACTCCTAAACGCTCTTGTGTGCCGCCGGGTTGTGAGGTGATTTCTGTGATTTCGGCAACATCACCCTGAGTAACACAAGCTCGGCCTGAGGGATCATATTGCAAACAAGGATAACCTGTTTTTTCACCAACACGGTCTTTAGCAGAGTATTGCACACCATAGGTTAAGGTATGCTCGCCAAGGCGTGAGGTATTAACAATATCTAAGGTATCGATGTTATATTCGTAATGAGATTGAAGACCAATATAGTCAGGTAATATAGGGCCTGTACCTTCACTTTCAGTGACATGTGACTGGGTGTTACCATACACTACTTTTAAATCAATATACGCTGAATCTTCAGGCTGATAACTATAACTTAAGGTGGTTACATCTTGTGATGTGGCTCTGCGTAATTCACCCCAAGGGCCTGGATCGGTGTTATTAAATTCTGTTAATTGGTCGTCTTCACCCAGGTTTACAGACAAGCTAATTAGTTGTTCATCGGTTAGGTAGTATTCTGCTTTGGCCATAAACGATTGCATTGCTGTACCAGAGCTATCTAATATTTCACCATTTGATAATTCAAAGTCGTTTGAATTTTTATTAACATAACCTATTAGCAGGTCTAATGCTTCAGTAGGGCGAGCATAACCAAATACACTCGTATTTTTTTGTTCGTTATTACTGTCGTAACCTAATTTTACTTTTGCGCCATACTTTTCGTTAGTACCAAGAAAATCACTGGCATCTTTCATTTCTACTTGTACTAAACCACCTAAGGCACCACCACCGTGCAGCACAGTACTTGGACCTCTTTTAATACTTACTGAGCGATATAATTCAGAATCACCAAAGAAACTACCCATACGATATTTTTCGAAAGTTTGAATCGCACCATCAACGGTAACTAATACATCTTCTGCGTCATCAAATCCACGAACACTAAATTTTTGTCCTAAGCCACGTGGTCCACCTGTTGCTGAGGTGTTAGGGATAGTATCAAGCACATCAAACACTGATGAAGATAATTCTAGCTCTATGGTTTCATCAGAAATCACGTTAATAGCTTGTGCCGATTTTAAGGTTGATTTTTCGGTACGAGTTGCCGTAACGGTAACGGCATCTAAGGTAGTTACAATAGCCTGAGTATTTTTTTCCTCAGCTAATGATATCGTTGAATATAGCGCAGCAGTAATGCTGAGTGCTAATGGGGTAATACGCATGGTTTGTCCTCATTATATAAGCGATTAACAATACTGGTAGTGTGTATTTTGTACGTAACAGTATCAAATTAGCGCTAATATACTTTAACTAAATCTAAATGAGAAGCATTACCATTACTTTTTATCGATCAGTAAGTTTGCTACTGAAAAGTTTTTTGTAGAGAGTTCAGATAAAAGATTTATTAAATAATGACTTGGCGTATTTTCGTCTACTGCTAGGACTAATGTTCTATCTAAATTATTTTTTTCAGTAAGTGCTATAAACAAGCTCTCTAATGATTCAAATGGTTGTTCTGCCAAGCCATAGGTTAATTTTTGTGCCTTATACTGCAAACTAAGCACTAATGGCTTTTTAACGGTTTCAATAGACTGCGTTTCACTACCAGCGGTTGGCAGTGTTACGGTTAACATATCTAATTTTATTGCTGCAGTAAGCAGCATAAATACTAATAAAATAAACAGTACATCGAGTAGTGCCGTTATGTCTGGCATAACTAAGGTGTTAGTGTCTTGCTTATGCAGAGGTAACATTGAATGGCTCTTGGTAAGTTAATTGGTAATGGGCTTGGTTGTATAACTGTACATAGCTATTAGTTAGGCGACCATGAACCGCAGTAAACACGCCACTTACTAGCAAACAAGGTAATGCTAAACATAACCCTGCCATGGTTGAATACATCGCTTGCCATAGACCGTCAGCGAGTAATGCTGGCGTTACCGCTTGTTGACTCGCAGCTAAATTTTGAAACATAACGACTAAGCCCCACACTGTGCCAAGTAAACCAACCATAGGGGCAAGTGAGCCAATTAAGTTAAGTAGGGGTAATCGCTTTAACCATTTAATTTGTGAGCCTTGTAACCACAATTCAGTCCATGCTTGTGCTTGTCCTGCTAGTTGATTATGTTGGCTTAATTGTGTAACCAAGCTACCTGCATTTTTTCTTGCACATTGATAATGGTAAATGGCAGCGCCGTAGCACATGCATTTTTCAATAATTAGTGCTAACGCAATAATTGACATAATAAGTAATGGCCAAGCTGTGAAGCCAATAGCCGAAAACCAGTGGGACATAATAAAACCTTAATTTTGTTTGCTAAGTTATTTATAAAAAATTGATAACACCAACTAAATGATGATCATGAATTGAATGCAAAGTTAATGGGCACTTCAAATTGTACTTTCACTAACTGGCCATTATGCTTTACTGGATGAAATTGCCACTTTGCCACATTTTTTAAAGCTGCTTTATCTAAAATTGTATGACCACTGCTTCTAATTAACACCACAGTTTCAATGCTGCCAGAAGTGTCTAAACTAATCAGCACCAGTGTAACGCCTTGATAACCTCTTTTTCGCGCTCTATTTGGATAATCAAGGGGTGGTCTAGGTTTTTTAAATAAAGGTGGTTGCGCTAATACGACAGGCGTATTTTTTAAGCCCATGTTATCTGTTAGTTTACTGGCACTAGCGACACTACTTACGCTGGTATCGACTTCAGCAATTTGCTCCACCGGTTTTGGTGGTTTAGGGTCTACTTGTTTTTTTATTACCTCAACAGGCGTAGGCTCTTTAACAAAATCTACTGGGTTTACAACTTCTTTTGACTGCTTTGCCAACAGTTCTTTGCCTTTAAAGCGTGTGCTATTAATTGTTTCTTCAACGACAACAGGCTCAGTAACCTTATGTTTAACCTGAATTTTTTGTGGCGCTTGTACAATATTTAAACCAATAACATGGGCTTGCGCAGCACCTGACACAAGCAAAGGTTGGTGTACTACTTCAGTTGATAAGAAGTAGATATGTATTAATAAAGAAATGACTAATGTAATAAATATTTTCATGGTGTAGGCTTCAATCAATAAAATTAATAAGAATTGTTATCATTCGCATCTAACGTTATACTAGCACGGATTTTTTTATTTGTGAATGAGATCTAAATTATGTTGTACAACTTTTCAGTTAAACCTTTTATATTGGTGTTAAGTCTACTTGGCTTGAGCCTGAGTAATACTAGCAACGCAAACAGCGAAGACATGCGTATTGTGGTGTCAGGTGGTTCCATTACTGAAATTATTTATGCGTTAGGCGAACAAGACAAAATTGTTGGTGTTGACAGTACCAGTATTTACCCTATCGAAGCGAAACAAAAAGCCCAAGTGGGTTATGTCAGAAGAATAGGCTCCGAAGGAGTGTTATCGTTACAGCCTACATTACTATTAGGTGAAGCAGATACGGGCCCACCAAAAGTATTGGCACAGTTACAACAAACTGGTTTAGCCAATTATATTTTCAACAAAGAAGATAATTACCTTGGTATTGAAGCCAAAATTCGCAAAATAGCTAGCTTACTCGGTGTGCCAGCAAAAGGTGAACGACTGGTTAGTGAGGTAGTACGTGATAGAGCAGCACTGAATTTTGTCTTAAAACAAAAGCAAAGCTCACCTAAGGTATTATTTATTTTAAGTATGCGCAGTGGTCAACCCATTGTTGCAGGACAAGAAACTTCTGCCAATGACATTATAACGGCTGTGCAAGCGACTAATGTTGCCAATCAATTACAAGGTTGGAAAGCCATTTCAACAGAAGCCGTATTAGAAATGAATCCCGATGTTATTTTAATGATGAGCCGTCACGGAAATGATCCCACAGTTAATATTGCTAATCAAATACACTTTAAATTTACCAATGCCGTAAAAAATCAACGTGTTTATAGCTATGATGGAACGTATTTATTAGGCATGAATCCCCGTACTCCTAAAGCTGTTATTGAGGTTGCTAAACAATTATACCCAGAGGTTAATTTACCTAGTGATTATTCATTGGCGGCCATTAATATGGCAAGTAAGTAGGGTTTACTATGCTTGCTTTAGGTCATGTCGTTATAGAGCGAGAGCTTGCTCGTAAAGGCTTAATACCGGTATTACTATTTGCCTGTTTATTAATTTGGGTAGCTGCATTAAGCATTGGTGGTGTTGATATTTCATGGACAGAGGTTATCGCTATACTCTCTGGTACTGAAAAAGGTTCGCTGCAGCAAACTATATTATGGGAAATTCGTTTTCCACGTGTAGTATTATCACTTATTGCTGGTGCTGGTTTAGGGGTATGTGGAGCCGCTATGCAAGCTATTTTTCGTAACCCTTTGGCTGATCCTGGCCTTATTGGTGTGTCTAGTGGTGCCGCATTAGGCGCAGTCACTGTCATTGTTTTAGGTAATACCTTATTTACTGACTTTACTAGTACCTTCGGTTTATATGCTGTACCCATTGGTGCTTTTTTAGGTTGTTTAGCAGTCTGCAATTTTATCTATCGTCTCAGTGGTTTTTCAGGTCAATTTACGGTGATTAGTTTACTGCTTGCTGGCATTGCCGTTAATGCTATTGTTGGTGCATTTATTGGTGTACTGACCTTAATTAGTAATGACCAAGAGTTACGTGATTTAACCTTTTGGAGCATGGGCTCTTTGGCTGGTAATCACTGGGCGCTGGTCTTGCCGTCTTTAATTGCTATTGTCATTGCGATTATTGGCTTATACCGTTTGTCACAACCCTTAAACTTATATTTATTAGGTGAAGCACAAGCGAAACATCTAGGCCTTAATGTCAATGCACTCAAAAAACGTGTGTTTATTTTAACGGCTTTATGTATCGGTGCGGCTGTGGCAGTGACCGGTATGATAGGCTTTGTCGGCTTTGTTGTACCACACTTAATTCGCTTAATTGTCGGTACTGATCATCGTTATTTAATGCCTGGTAGTATGTTGTTAGGGGCGTTGTTGTTAACCGCTTCAGATTTATTAGCGCGCACCATTATCCTCCCTGCAGAAGTCCCTATTGGTCTTATTACCAGTGCCTTAGGTGGCCCCTTCTTTTTAATTATGTTAATGAAAACATATAAGAATATGGCAAAATAATTCATGCTTAGTTTACACAATGCCACTGCACAGCGCGGCGGCAATACGTTATTAAATAATGTCAGTTTATCAGTTGCTGCAGGTGAGTGTGTGGTTATTGTTGGCCCTAATGGCGCTGGTAAATCTTCTGCACTTAAAGCGCTCAGTGGCGATTTAACGCTGCAAAGCGGAGAAGTGCATTTAAATGATACCGCCATTGATCAATTCACACCTCTTGAATTAGCGCAACGTCGAGCGGTGCTTACCCAAAGCTATGATTTGGCTTTCCCTTTTAGTGTTACCGAGGTTGTTGAAATGGCAAGTTTTTGCCATCAAGAACAATGCAGTAAGCAACAGCTAGCTGACTATGCACGTAAAGCCATTGACGAAGTTGAAGTCAATCATTTAGCTCATAAATGCTTTACCACCTTGTCAGGTGGAGAGCAACAACGTGTGCAATTAGCTAGGGTGTTAGCGCAACTTTCACCCGCGTTAGAGCCGTCTATCATCGCTAAACAAGGTACACCTTATTTATTAATTGATGAGCCAACATCAAGCCTCGATTTATATCACCAATATCACGTAATGTCTTTGGCGAGAGCCGCTGCTGACCGCGGTGCTGGGGTAATTATTGTGGTGCACGACTTATCATTAGCAGCAAGCTTTGCTGATAAATTGTATGTCTTAAAAAGCGGTAAATTAGTTACTTCAGGAAAAGCGAGGGATGTGCTAACCAGTGATGTTTTACGTGATGTGTATAATGTTGACGCCAGCTTAACACTGGCATCAGGGCAACTTCCGCATTTAGTTATTTCACAACATAACGACTGTATTACACAAAGAACTTAAAACTAAGTCAATGTACTAAATAAAGGTACTAAGTTGTTAATATCGGCGCAATCAATTAAGGGGATTAATTGATTGCGTTAACTAACTTTTATACTACCGTTACCAGCTGATTGGTTCGAGTGAACAAGTAATCAACGTGAAATAACCAAAAAAGACCTATGCTTGGTTGATGATACTTTCTGACCCAGTCTTAGCTAGCTCAGCTAAGTCTTTATCAACAAAGAATAGTGCATGACCATCATTACCGACTAGGTTGATTTTATCTAAAATACCTTTAAATAAAGTTTCTTCTTCATGCTGTTCGGCAACATACCATTGTAAGAAATTAAAAGTAGAATAGTCTTGATTAGTAAAGGCTTCATGAGCAAGTGAGTTAATACGCTCTGTAATTAAGCATTCGTGGTCGTAAGTCATTTCAAATAACTGACCTAACGATTCAAATTCATGTGGCGGCGCATCAATAGAACCAATAATAGGCAAGGCACCCGTTTCACTTACGTAAGTAAATAAACGATTCATATGCTGAATTTCTTCATTAGCATGTTTACGTAAAAACTCTGCTGCGCCAGCAAAACCTTTCTCTTCACACCATGCGCTCATTTGTAAATATAAATTTGAAGAGTAAAACTCTAGATTAAGTTGTTGGTTTAACTGTTGTACCATTTCAGCTTTTAACATGATTTTGCCTTTGATATTTTAATTAGCTGAATTTTGCCTTTTTATCGGTAATGATTCAAGTAATTAATTGTATAAATTCAATATTAAATATATAAAAAAACCTTATTAACCAATCGGTTAATAAGGTTTATCATTCTTATTCGTGTTCTTATATTCATTACTTTTACTATCAGCTTTAATGAATAATTATAGTACGTTAATACCAATTTCATTACTAATCTGTAACTTATAGAGAGTAAATTACAGTTGTTGAAGAATAACTTCAGCTTTACTCACTTCAAACGATTGAGGCTCTTCTACATTTAAGCTAGTTACTTCACCATTATCAATAATAATAGAATAACGCTGAGATCGCACGCCACCAAACGTTGCTGTATCCATACTTAAACCTAATGCTTTGCTGTAACTACCACCACCATCAGCTAACATCATTATATTTTCAGCGTTTTGTGACTCGCCCCAAGCACTCATCACAAAGGCATCGTTTACCGATAAACATATAATAGCGTCAACACCTTTTGCTTTAAATTCGTCAGCAGCTACCACATAACCTGGTAAATGAGATACCGAGCACGTTGGTGTGAAAGCGCCCGGAACGGCAAATAATACCACTTTTTTATTAGCAAAAAGTTCAGCCGTATTGTGCGTTAGCATCTCGCCGTTTTTCAATTCTTGTAGTTCGCCTACTGGCATTAGTTGGTTTTTTTGGATCATGAAAACACCTTTATTAGTTTGTGAAAGTTAGCGTAAATTTTTAAATAACTTGCGCTAATGAAGTTAACGATACCTAGCTTAACAAACTTAAACTCATTAAGACGCTTTTTTAAGAGTAAGTCCGATATCGTTAACTTGATTACTGACATCAACCGAAATGACATTGGATAATTGCTGCGAATCACTTACTTCTTTGTCTACATTAGCCATAGCTTGTTCAAATGCAATAAAGTGAGTACGTTGCAGGGTAATTTGTTCAAGGGTATCTTGAGCAACCGTTGCAGAAACTTGCGCCTGTCCTGTTACCGCTAACGCTGTTTCTTGCAATTCATCGGCGATAATACGTTGATTGTACGATGCCTTTTCAATGTCATTAATGATACCTTCAATAGAATTACTCGCTTCTTGTAGTTGCTTTAAACGCGTAGAGATTTGTTTAAGCGATTCCTGCGTTTTACCGGCTAGTTGTCGTACTTCATCGGCGACAACAGAAAACCCTCGGCCATGCTCTCCGGCTCTGGCTGCTTCAATAGCGGCATTAAGCGCCAGCAAGTTCGTTTGATCCGCAATAGCGCTAATCACATCAACAATAGAGGTTACTGATTCAACCGAGTGAAATAGTGAGGTAATAGCGTCTTTACTTTCCTTTGCCGCCAAATTGGTAGACTCGCTTGCCGCTAATACCTGTGAGACATGATGTTGACTTATTTCCATGGCTTGTTTGGTTGCTTGAGCATTGTTAACAACTTGCCCTGATAGAGTATTCACTGTTTCGGTTGCCTCACCCAAGGCTTCCATAATTTTTCTCGCCCCTTGCACATGTTTACTGGTGGTATGCGATGACTGGTAAATACTTTTTACTTGGCTCTCCATCGTCGTTAAGGCTTTGGCTACTAGGTCTAGTTGTTGTGCTTTATCTTTATCATCTTGCGCTAGCTTATTAACCATATGATTAAAACTGGTAGATATTTCACCAAACTCGGTTCGTTTATCAATATTGGTAATATTGTCTACTTTACCTTGATCCATGAGTTGTACGAAACTATCCCGTAAATTACGTAGTGGCTTAAGAATGACACTACGCTGCAACCAGTAATTTGCTAATAAAAAAACTATCAAAAATATTAATAAGCCAATGACAATGATATAAAGTTGCTCATTTATTTGCTCTTGCTGTTGTGAAATATCCGCTTCACCTTGCATAATAGCTTTTTCAATATTGCCTACTTGTTTAGCCAGTAACGCAAAGCCTATTTGTCGTTGCTGCTGCTGAGCTAGGGTATTGTCTAATTCTTGTTGATAGCGATTGAATAATGACTGTAATTCATTAATGGCTTCAAGACTGAGATCTTCTTGCTCTTCACTATCACTGAGTAAATCATCACTATCATCAAGTACGTCATCATATTCTTCATAAATAGCTAAAGCATTTTGTACTGATAACAAGCGACCCAGTGTTTTTAGCTCGGTTAAAATAGGATTAACCGATTTAATATTGGGTTGTAACTGAGTAAAGATAGCTTCTCTAGCACTCACTAAATCGGCAAGTAACTTACCTACAGTCTGTGTAATTGTAAGGTAGTTAAACTGTTGCTTTAACGATAATGCTTTAGTCTTTTGTACGTAATTTGCTAAGTCATTATTAATGGCGAGCATTTCTTGTTCGCCATTACGCAAGAGCACCAAAGGGTCTCCACTGAGTTTGCCCATGGCGCGAAATTTGGTATCGATATTATTGCCAAGTGCTTTGGCTTGCGAATCTATTTGCTTAGAGAGCTTATCAATATCTAAGCTAGTAGTTAAATTTATAATATCGGTAAGTTGTTTTTGCGCCTTATTTAATAAAGTAGCGTCACCTGTTTGCAGGTACTTAACAATAGTGCGATTAAACTTAACAGTTGTTAAGGAAATAAGTGCCTGATAGCCCTTATATTGCTCCCTACTTTGACTTAACGATTCACCCACGTGATACATGGTCGCCATAAAAATCATTGCAAAGATACTAATTGCCGTCACAGACAAGCGAGAAAAGCTAGAAACGCGCATAACATGAATCCCTTCAAGATAAATAAAGGGAATTATTACGTATTTATATGACAGAAATACATCACTAAAATGATAGAAATATTACAAATCATTAATAGTATTGTTATCACAATAATCTCGCCTGATAACTTTTCATGCCACAACAGTAATCACAATTGTATTAACGGCCAGAGCATTATTGAGTATCTAAGGAATGACACTATTTTCTGTACTGTGTTCAGGAAATTTATATTGTTAATAGCTAAAAATCAAACACTACATACAAAACACTCTATATGAGTACTCATCGGATTTTTATTTTATTCAGTAAAACGCTTTTCAAGCTCAGAAACTAATGGTTGAGGTGTGTGTTAGCTTAGTATTGATAATAGTGTCATCACCACCTTGCCATTCAACACCGTTGTTAGAATTCGCTTCTTCACGTTTTACACATTTCCACTTTACATCTGTATTAACAGGTACTGTAATAACACCTATCCATGTTGAATAGTTTGTAGGATTTAATTTAATCGCTTGTGACACATCCCAATTTCCTAACGTCTCAATATTACCAACAGCATAAATACTTTGACCAAAATATGTTGTGGCATTGTGACAAGTAAAGGTCACGTCTACGGTCGTGGCCGCGGCTACTATTTTAGTCATCGTTGTTTGTTTGGTTATATCGTTAAAGGTAATAGTATAGTTACCCACGCCTTGTGTTGGAGAAATGTTGTTACCGAACGCAACACCGTCCTCACCGTAATTTTCAGACCAATTAGCTGTTGGAATATAATCGAAGCCAGCGTACGAACCTCCCACGTCGACTTTAAATGCATCTACACCAATACCATCAAAAGACAATACACCCTCCCATGTATTATCAGCGACTAATGACATACTGCTATAGTGCTTCCAGTTTTGCTCTGAATTAGGCATACCAACAAATAAATAATTCGACGAAAACGTATTTATTATTGCATGATAAGGTTCTTCTACACTGTTCGGCATAGTGGGTAGTAAGTTCTTTACTGCACCTGCAAATGCCACGATTCGACTGTCATTAGAAATATAATTCCCTTGATTTACAAAATTATCATTTGCACTGCCATCAAATGTTTTACTAACACTTATCGCTTCTTTAGTCGTGACATCTAAACGAAAGAGCCTATCAAATACTCCATTACCAAGCACTTCGGCTATATTGTAGTCAGGGTGCTCACTTGTGAGACGGGCACGAAAAGAAACAAAGCGACCATCTTCAGAAATATCAAGTGCATTGGTTAAATCACGTAATGCACTCACCCCCTCAACATCAGCCTGCCCTTCAGATATTGCTGTCAAGGCACCTGTCTCTAGTGTTCTAACTTGAAGCATTGGCGTATTGCTGACTGGCGGATTACTATAACCAACGGCCGCAGTACTACCAGATGCATTAATTGTCACCGCCGTCGCTTCATAATTTTGCGTACCGACTGCTTGACTCTGGCCAGTAGTCGTATCTAAAATGAAGCCACCCACTGTTGCAAAGCCAGCAGGTGTTGTCCAATTTTCTAAATACGCAATATTATTACCCGTAGTATCGATACCTCCAATCAACAACTTTGTGCCCGTCAGTAATGATGAAGAACCTATACCTTGTTTATACTTATTAATTTGATATTGGGTATTATCAACCGTTCGATTACGGTAAATAACATCACCTGTGTTCGTGACAAAGAGTCGATTATTACCGACAAGTATAAGATCCGGTATTACTTGTGTGGTTTCATACGCCAAATCAGTAATAACTAATACTTTTTCGAGGAAATTATTGACCTCTACATAGTGGATATAAGCAATGAACTGTCCATTTTCACTGATACCAAAACTTTGCATATCATTGTGAATACCTACTTCAGAGACTAAAGTCGTTTCCCCTGACTTCATATCTTGTACGTAATATTGAAAATCTAAACCGCTAGTTACCTCAAAGTTTGGCGTACTAAACATCATGAAACGACCATTTTTACTCATTCGCATGGCAAAAGATGAACTTCTTAATTGCTCGGCATTAGGGCCATGCATCGCTTGTAATGATAATTGTGTTTCTGCTAACCCCGATTGGGCGGCTAAAGCCATAACTGCAGCAAAGATTATATTTTTAAAGGTCATAACTAGTTATCTGTATAGTGTACAAAAGAATATCGGTTTGAGACGAAGCTAATTTTTTAATCGTTTAAGACGATAAGCTTTAAAACTTAAGGAGCTACCCCCTATAATTAGGTTTATTATACTACAAAATTAGAGTTATCATACTAGAAAAGTCCTAACGTTCTGTAATATAATATATTTTTTTGTTATTTATTGAAAGTATTACCAATATTACCGACTAAGTTTGACAATAAACTACCAACTTGATGCCTATAAACTAAATAACCAAACGACTAATTTAAGGCTAATACTTGAATGTTTTATACGTATTTAGCGAGTGAATCATTCACTGCTAATATCTCATTTTCGCTGTTACATAAACGTATTAAAGGATTGCCCTAAGCTCGCCCATGGCTCTGTACTTATTATCTGTATCATGTACTAACGTTTTAGCTTGTACACCGATGGTATGGGTAAGTTTACTCATATTTAAACGATCAGTTTGTTTGACGAGATTAGTGAGTAGTTATTACGCTTGGTTTAACAGTGTTACACTGTGGCTTGTAAATAATGAATAATAGTTCGATTAAACTTAACAGTTGTTAAGGAAATAAGTGCCTGATAGCCCTTATATTGCTCCCTACTTTGACTTAACGATTCACCCACGTGATACATGGTCGCCATAAAAATCATTGCAAAGATACTAATTGCCGTCACAGACAAGCGAGAAAAGC